>JAFDER010000202.1 GCA_019310245.1 Deltaproteobacteria bacterium | reverse complement strand
ATTCACCCTCGTGCTCTTCGTGCTGGGCGCGATCCGCGAGTTCTTCGGCAACGGGACCATCACGATCTACCAGATGGGCGACACCATCGTGCAGTTCAGCGCGCTCGAGGGCACCTTCGCCAAGACCATCCTCATGATCCTGCTTCCCGGAGCCTTCATCACGCTGGGCATCCTCACGGCACTGAACAACATCCTGCAGGAGAAGCTGGGCAAGACCTGAGCCCGCTTGCTCCCCGCCCACCCCCGCGATACACTTGCGCAACAGGGGTGCATCATGATCTCGATCAGAACGCTTGCTGCTCTCGCTTCGATCATCTTTTTCCTCACGGCCGGCTGCGGGTCCGTGGTCACCAAGGGCGACGCCGGCGAGGACGGCGGCCCGGACGCCGACGATCCCGCCTCCGAGGGGCTGGACGCGCCGGGCGATCCCGATCCCGATGCGGGTGATCCCTCCATCTCGGATCCCGATCCCGACGCCGACGACGCGGCCGAGGACACGGTGACCGGCGATCCCACGTCCGACGGATCCGGGTGCGGCAACGGAACCGTGGACACGGGCGAGGAGTGCGACGACGATTCCGACTTCTGCGTGGACTGCGCGCTCACGGCCCCCTCGGGGTGGGTCGAGTGCACCGACTCCGCGGGCAACCCCGCGTTCCTCTTCATCGAGGACTGGGCCGGCACCCACACGCAGGGCGAGTTCGCTGACCACTGCGAGACAATGATCGAGGACATGAGCCCCGAGGACTTCGCCCACTACGGGCTGGCGGTCCTGTCCGACGGCGACATCTGGGACTGCATCCGGCCTGAGCTCGGGGCCGGGCCCTATTACGTGGGACTGTTCCAGGACACGTCCGCCTCCGACTACGGCGAGCCGGACGGAGGCTGGTACTGGATGGCGGACGACGGCTCGGGCCGCACGGATGTGGATCCCTTCGACGGCTCCTCCGGCCCCGTCCCGGGCAGCTTCGACAACGGCGGCGGCGGGGGGAACGTTGAGTGCGGCCGGCTCCAGAGCGGCGGCGGCGGGTGGAGCTTCTCCGACTACTCGTGCGACGCCTCCATGGACTGGGACGGCATCTGCATGATCCAGTACTGACCCCTCCCGGGAACATCCTTGAATCCGCAGTGTCACACGGACGTCGGACGGGGTGCGCCATGGCCGTGATCTGCATGAGGGCGCGCGCGAGCGCGCCGCTCGTCGTCTTCCTGCTCGTCTCCTGCGGGGCGCATCCCCCGGGCCCGGCCCCGGAGGAGCCCGGACTGACCGCCACACCGCCCGAATCTCCCCCCGTCTTCCAGGCCGCCCCCGAGCCGCCGGCCGCCGGAGCCGCCTCCCCGGAGCCGGACACCGATCAGGACGCGATCCTCGATGCGGACGACCAGTGCCCGAACGAGCCGGAGACCTACAACGGGACCGAGGACGAGGATGGGTGTCCGGACAACCTGAAGGTCGTCGTCATCTCCTGCCCACACCCGACGCCGGTCACCAGGGTGTACTTCGAGAAGAACAGCGCGAAGGTCAAGAAGACGAGCGAGGCGATCCTGATGGAGGTGGTCCAGGTGCTCGAGGACAACCCTCAGATCCTGCGCGTGCAGGTCGCGGGCCACGCGTTCATGGAGGGCAAGAAGGCGAAGGCCATTGCCCTGTCGAAGAAGCGCGCCGAGGCCGTGGTGTCGTTCCTCGAGGACGGGGGTGTTGCGCCCGGGATCCTGAGCGTCGCGGGCTACGGCGCACTGTGCCCGCACGCCCAGGGCAAGGACAAGCAGGCCCAGCAGAAGAACCGCAACGCGCAGTTCTTCCTTCTCGAGACGGAAGAGGGCTGCGTCGATGTGGACTTCGCCTGCCAGGTTGCGGTGGACCAGGGCCTCGTCCCGCCCGGGGACGAGAAGTACCTGCCGGAAAGCGACTACTGCCAGGAGCTCAAGGAGAGCCCTTCGCCCTGACGAGCGTGAGGATCGCGATCTCGGGCCGGCATCCGAGCCGGACCGGCGGCGTGATCTCGCTCGCGCCGCGCGTCACGTACAGGAGCCCGTGGGGCAGGTTCACGAGGCCCGCGGCGTACTCCTTGCGTGCCGGCAGGATGAGCGGACCCACGAAGGGCAGGACCACTTGCCCGCCGTGCGTGTGGCCAGCCAGCACGAGATCCACCCGCGGCGTGTCGCCCAGCGTGTCGACGAAGTCCGGGTTGTGCACGATGAGCACGCGCGGCACGTCCGGGTCCACCCCCGCGAGCGCCTCGCTCACGTCGGGCGCTCCCTCCCAGATCTCCTGAATGCCCGCGATGCAGAGCTTCGCACCGCCGCGCTCGACGATCGCGTGGGCGTTCTCGAGGATCGCGATCCCGTGCCTGCGCAGCGCGGCGCGCACCGCCTCGGCGCCTTCCCAGTGGTCGTGGTTTCCGAGCACCGCGTACGTGCCGAGCGGCGCCTCGATCCCGCCCAGGGGCTCGATGCCGGGCTCCGCGTACCGCGCGCTGTAGTGGATGAAGTCGCCCGCGAGGGCCACGATGTCGGGCTTCTCCCGCGATGTCCTGCGGGCCACCCTCCGGACGAACCCCTTTCCCGTCCACGGGCCGTGGTGCGTGTCTGCCACGAGCGCGATCGTGATCCCTTCGAACTCCTCCGGCAGGTCCGTGATGGGGATCGTCGTGCGCGTGACGACGATCCACTGCGGCTCGACGACCAGCGTCCAGAGCGCCCCGGCGCCGCACAGACCCAGCAGGATCGCCGCGACCGCGATCCGCCTGCGGCGGGCTGCGTGCCTGCGCGGCATGCCTACTGGTAGAACCAGAGGTGGAAGACCGAGGCCGAGGCTTCTCCCTCGTACTCGAGGCCGATGCGGTTCTCGCCGTCCTCGATGTACCCTGCAGGCAGGAGGCTCTCGGGCTCGGCGAAGCCGGGCGAGGGGCTGAGTCTCCATTCGCCGACCCTCTCGCCGTCCACGGTGACGTGGAGCGTGGCCGGCAGGTCCCGGCATTCCACGCGGCCCACGATCACCACGTCCTTTCCGCCTGCGAGGTCCACGCTCATCTCCTGCGACGTCGAGACGTAGGAGATCCGCCTGCCTCCGTCCGCCACCACGGGCCCCCACATGAGCTTCTCGGCCTCCTCCTGGGTCTTCGGTACCGCCTGCCCGGGCTCGGGGTACGGGTAGGCCGCGTAGAGCGTGGCGGGAGGCCCGTCGAATCCGTGCGCCTGCTCGCTGTCCAGGTCGGCCACGTCCACGCTGTCGACAAGGCGCTTTCCCGCCGCGTGCGGGTGGCCGGGGCTCTCGCCCCGTCCGAGAACGGACCAGTCCGCCCTGTAGAGCGCCTTCTCGTCGGCACCGCAGATCGTGTTGTCGCTCAGACGGACCGAGGCGATCTTCTGCGTGAAGATCTCCTTGAAGAAGAACCACTCGGGGTAGATGGCGAACCAGCCGGGCCTCTCGTCGCGTTCGAGGTTCTCGAACCGTTCGTAGAGGCTGCCCGGCCCGGATCGGAACCAGCGCGACTGGCCCTCCGTGGCAAGGCCGAGCACGTCGAACGTGCGCCGGTTCGAGAAGTAGGGGATGGCGCCGGCGTCGTTGATGCCCACGAGCGCACCCTCGGGCAGGATCCGGTCGATGATGCGCGCCATGCGGATCTGCTGGTCGAAGATGTTCTTGCAGTTCATCCCGTACGTGTCTGCCCAGCGGGGCAGGCTGAGGGCCGTGACCAGGAGGAAGTACGCCGCCACGGGCCACGCGGCGAGCTTCCACCTCTGCCTCGCCGCCCGGACCAGGGCCGCCACGCCCACCACGGACCATACGAGGTAGAGGTGGTAGAACGGGATCTGGTAGCGGAAGTGGTGATCGTCGCTCGAGAGGCTCATCATGGTCGAGAGGCTGCCCACGAAGAACCAGGCCGCGCTCAGCCAGGCCAGCCCCGGGCTGCGCTTGCCTGCCTCCCGGACCATGGCCGGCAGCAGGCCCAGGAAGAACAGCGGCGTGAGAAGCAGCGGGCTGCCGTCGTAGAAGTAGGAGCCCGAGTACAGTCCCGTGGCCACCTTGGCGATGTTCTTGGTCGTGAGATCGACGAACATGTAGAGCGTCATCGCGGGCTCGTAGAAGTAGGACTTCTGGAGCATGGCTGCGGAGGCGAGGTGGCCGGTGAGCGCCCACGAGGCCGCCGCGGCCGCGACCGCGGGCGCCGCGATCCCCGTCCATGCCAGCCTCCTCCTCGCCAGCTTCCGGTCTCCCCGCAGGAGGGGCCTGATCACGAGAAGCGCCACGAGCAGAAGAGCGACGATGAGCCCCTCGGGCCTCATGACGCCGAGGAGGGATCCCCACACGGCGAGCGGGATCCGCGCGCGCTCCTCTCCTGCGAGGTACCTGTGCAGGTAGATGAGCGATGCGAGCATGGCCACGCTCATGAGCGGGATCTCCATGCCGCTCAGATAGCCCCAGGCGAGGAATCCCGAGAGCGCGAACAGGGCCCCTCCCAGCAGCCCCATCCACGGCTCGTAGCCCTCCCCGATCGATCTCCTCACGAGATCCATCACGGCGAAGAACGCGGCGATGGCGCACCCCACGCCCACGATGAAGGCCCACAGGACGAGCAGCTCCCCCCTGAACCCCACGGCGTGGCCCACGGCCAGCACGAAGACCCACGGCAGGCTCGTGGCCGCCGAGGAGAACCCGCCACCGGGCGTCCAGTTCAGGATGTGGCCGCTCGCCGTGTTCCTGGCGAAGGAGAAGTAGATGAACGAGTCGTCGAGCGGCATGCTCAGCCCGCCCTCGGTGTAGTTCACCATCGCCCACAGGAACCACAGCGCCGTGAGCACGATGAGTGGGATGCCGGCGTATCTGAGCTTTTCTGCCACCTGGCGCGTCCTCGTCGTCCACCGAGGCTACAACCAAGTGGCCGGGGTCACAAGGCTTGCGCCTCTTGACGCACCGCTCAGGCGGGCCCATCTTTGGCACGTGGCAGGGATCGAGACACTCGTCGAGGACGGGACCGTGAGGTCGGTCGAGAAGGGCGAGCTGGTGGTGCTCGTCGAGCGGCAGGACGCGTGCGCGTCCTGCGCGGCCCGTGGCGTGTGCACCACGCTGGGACCGCGCGAGAGGGTGGTGCGCGTGCGCCGGCGCAGGGGCGATCCCGAGGTGGGACCCGGTGACCGCGTGACGCTCGAGATCCGCTCCCTGACGTTCATCCGGGCGAGCCTGCTCGGCTACCTCGTGCCCACGGTCGCGTTCTTCGCCGGAGTGGCGGCGGTGCTGCTGCTCACGGACGAGGGCGACCTGGTCCTGGGCCTGGGGCGCGACCTGACCTCGTTCGCGGCCGGCCTGGTCGGCGTCGCCGCCGCTTTCGGCGGCCTGTGGCTTGCGGGATCGCGTCCTGCGGCCAGGGAGCGCTACTCACCCAGGATCATTGCGGTCCGACCGGGCGGAGACAGGCCCCCGCCTGGCCCATGAGCCATCGGGTCCGGGCCGGATGAGCAGGAATTTGCCTTTTCATCTTCTGGGTTTATATATTCGGTCCAGGCTCCGGGGGCCGGAGGACCCATGTCCAGGAAGCACGTCGTTACGGTCTTTCTCGAGAACGACGGAAAGATCCTCATTCTCAAGAGAAGCCACAAAGTGAATACGTACCAGGGCAAGTGGGCCGGGGTGAGCGGGTCCGTCGACGGCGGCTCGCCGCTCATGCAGGCCATGCTGGAGCTCGAGGAGGAGACGGGGCTGAAGGGAGCGGACGTGCGGTTCGTCAAGGCAGGCCCCGAGTTCGAGGTCACGGACAGCAATCTCGATCTCGTCTGGGTCGTGCATCCGTTCCTGTTCGAGGCCCTGAGCCTGGACCGCTTCCAGCTCGACTGGGAGCACAACGACCACAAGTGGATCAATCCCACCGAGCTCGAGCTCTTCGAGACCGTGCCCCTGCTGCAGAAGAGCCTCGATCGCGTCATCTGAATGTCCTAGGATGGCCCTGCCATGGGCGAAGAGGAAATCCGCGACGACCGCACGGCCGGCGCATCGGAGCTGGCCAGGCGCGCGATCGACGTGATCGCCCGCGAGGCCTCCCGTGCCGGCGACCTGGCCGGGACCCGGCGCGAGCAGGAGAGGCTGGCCGGGTTGAGGCCGAGCATGGTGGCCATCGAGGGCGCGCTCGAGATCTTCTCCGAGCTGCTCGAGAAGCACGCGGCCGGCGGGCCCTGGGAGCAGGCCGTCGAGAAGGCGCGCACGGAGGCTCGATCCAGGCTCGAGGCGTCCCGCGAAGGGGTGGTCCGCAGCGGCCTGCGGGTCCTCGACGACGTGAGGCCCCGGCGCATCGTCACCATCTCGTGCTCCTC
>JAFDER010000021.1 GCA_019310245.1 Deltaproteobacteria bacterium | reverse complement strand
TACATCCGTGCGAACTACGACGCGTTCGACGAGCACCTGCTGCACGCCACGATCTGGGAGGTCTCCATCACCGAGGACGACTGGAACGACGAGGCGATGAGCATCACGGGCCCCGGCGGGACGGTGACGCTCTCCGTCCCGCCGGGGCCGGCCGGATCGACTCCTACGAGTACGACCCGGACACCCTGCGCGGCACGCTCGTCTTCACGTCCGAGGCCGGCGGGGTCACCGAGATCTCGGTGCCCGCGCGGCTCTACCCGGATGGCGTCTCGGCCGCGCTCGAGGGGGTGGACGGCTGCGTCGAGTCCTGCACCCCGTCGGTGCTGCACGTCCTGACCGCCGAGACCGGGACCGCGACCCTGACGTTCCGCCCTGCCGGCTAGATACGCTCTCATGATCCGAGGCACCAGGCCCTTCGACAGGCTCAGGGCCACGGATGTGGCTCAGGGCCACGGATGTGGCTCAGGGTCCCGGATGTGCTGACCACGGAGTACGCATCCTGGCGGATCTTGCCAGCACGGACTATGTGAGACAGACTCGATCCCGGAGGTCACGTGAACAAGGTTGGTTCCATACTCCTCATCCTGCTGCTGACCGGGTGCGACGGGGGCGTCGAACCGCAAGCGACTCCCCTCGAGCCCCTCGAGCCCCCCACGCCGCCGTACGCACCCGCTCCCGTGGAGATGCCGGCCGTCGAGAAGGTTCCTCCGGTCCCGGCCGTGGCCGAGGCTCCCGCCGTGGAGCCCGCCGCGCCGGAGAAGAAGAAGAACAAGAAGGCCGCCGGGAAGAAGAAGAAGTCGGGCTACCCCACGCTCGCGAACCGCAAGGCGCTGGAATCGATTCTCGAGACCGGCGGCAGCGCCGCCGGTGCCTCGGGCTCGACCTGAGGCCGGTGAGAGGCTCCCGGTCGGGAGAGAAACGACCCGCTCGTGGAATAAGGGCGTATCCTCGGCTGTCTTTCATGCGACGGTCCGGGGGGAAGGTCGAGAAATGGAGGCCACGTCATGCACAGGCTGATCGCGTCATCGCTGTTCCTTCTTCTCCTCACGCCCGGGTGTGCGGGCGTGCAGAAGGTGGACACGACGAGCGCCGCAACCATCTCGCTCGCCGAGTTCGAGGCCGACCCGCTCGCCTACGGCTCCCCCCTCGAGCCGGACGGCAAGCCCGTCATCATCAAGATCCCGGCGGGCGAGAAGATCCCGCTCAAGATCGACATGAGCATTCCCTTCGCGACCGTCGAGTCGGGCGAGAACACGCTCCGCTTCGACCTGGACGTCTACGCCTACATGGGAGGCGGGAGGTTCATGATCAGCCCCGACGGCGAGCGCTGGGCGGAGATGGGCGACTGGAAGGCCCTCAAGGAGCTCTTCAACTTCGACAAGGGGCTCTTCAGCGTTGGGTTCGGGGTGTCCGAGGCGGAGGGAGCGTTCATGAGCCTCGCGATGAAGACGGAGCAGAAGTAGAGCCCGACCTCATCTTCTTCTCGATCTTGGCCCACGTGTCGCGCAGGGAGGCCGTGCGGTTGAAGACGAGCGCATCCCCACGCGAGTCCTTCGCGTCGGTGCAGAAGTAGCCCAGCCGCTCGAACTGACACCGGCTTCCCGCCTCGGTCCCGGCCAGGCTCGGCTCCACGCGGCAGCCCTCCAGCACCTCGAGGGAGTCTGGATTGATCGTGGACTTGAAGTCCTCGGCCTCCATCGGGTTCTCCTGGAGGAAGAGGCGGTCGTACAGCCTGACCGTCGCGGGGACCGCATGCGCGGCCGAGACCCAGTGGAGCGTACCCCTGACCTTGCGCCCGTCGGGCGCCGAGCCGCCGCGAGAGTCCGGGTCCCAGGTGCAGCGCAGCTCCACCACCTCGCCGGAGTCGTCCTTCACGAAGTCCCTGCACGTGATCAGGCACGCGTACCGGAGCCTCACCTCGCGGTCCGGCGAGAGACGGAACCACTTCTTCGGGGCCTCCTCGCGGAAGTCGTCGCGCTCGACAAGGATCTCCCGCGACAGGGGGACCTTCCGCGTGCCCATGGAGGGGTCCTCGGGGTGGTTCGGGCAGTCGAACCAGATCACCTCGTCCTCGGGGAAGTTCTCGATCACGACCTTCAGGGGTCTGAGCACGCCCATGGCGCGCGGCGAGGTGTCGTTGAGGTGCTCGCGCAGGCAGTGCTCGAGGAGCGAGACGTCGACCACGTTGTCGCGCTTGGCCACGCCGATGCGGTCGCAGAACGCGCGGATCGATTCGGGCGTGTACCCGCGCCTGCGCAGGCCGCTGATCGAGGGCATGCGCGGGTCGTCCCAGCCCTGCACGAGGTCCTCGTCGACGAGCTGCAGGAGCTTGCGCTTGCTCAGCACGGTGTACGTGAGGTTGAGGCGCGCGAACTCGATCTGTCGCGGAGGCTGGTCGAAGCCGATCTCCCGGACGTACCAGTCGTAGAGCGGCCTGTGGCCCTCGAACTCGAGGGTGCAGATCGAGTGGGTGATCTTCTCGATGGCGTCCGACTCTCCGTGCGCGAAGTCGTACATGGGGTAGATGCACCACTCATCGCCCGTCCTGTGGTGCGCCGCGTGGCGGATCCGGTACATGATGGGGTCGCGCATGTTCATGTTGCCGGAGCTCATGTCGATCTTCGCGCGCAGCACGTGCTCGCCGTCCTCGAACTCGCCGGCGCGCATGCGGCCGAACAGATCGAGGCTCTCCCGGGCGGGCCTGTCCCGATGCGGGCTCTCCTTGCCCTTGTGATAGAAGTCGCCGCGCTGCGCGGCGATCTCCTCGTCGGACTGCGAGTCCACGTACGCCTTGCCCTTCTCGATGAGGCCGACGGCGAACCGGTAGAGATCCTCGAAGTAGTCCGAGGCGTAGTGGAGCCGGTCCTCCCAGTCGAACCCCAGCCAGCGCACGTCCTGCATGATCGACTCGACGTACTCCACGTCCTCGGTGGACGGGTTCGTGTCGTCGAACCTGAGGTTGCACGTCCCGCCGTACTCGGCGGCGAGCCCGAAGTTCAGGCAGATGGACTTCGCGTGGCCGATGTGCAGGTAGCCGTTCGGCTCGGGCGGGAACCGGGTCGCCACGCGGCCGTCGTTCTTTCCACTCGCGAGATCGTCGTTCACGATCTCCTTGATGAAGTGGACCGACTCTTGTTTCTCGTTCTCGCTCATCTGGACCTCGATCGATCTCCCCTGGGCCTACGGCGCCGGGAGGCACGGGTCGTCGCCGCACGAGGGCGGGTGGATGATGGTTCCCTCGCTGCCCTCCGCGAAGAACGCCACGTTCTGCTCGTGGTACGCCTCGCTCCTGCGGATGGCGCCGTGCGAGCAGTTGTCCTCGGGCGGCACGTTCGCCTCGGGCGGCATCTCGCCGCAGTCGTCCCTCGTGTTCATGGGGTCGTAGATCACCAGGGCCGACGAGCCGGGGCCGAGCGGCGCGGCGACCTCGTCGATGTTCGCGGGGTGCGTGGGCGACGGCTGGAGCAGGGGGATGCCGACCGAGCGCGCCCAGAACTCGGTGGCGATGTTGGGAACCTGGGCGTCCCCTATTGACTCCTGCATGATGAAGGACTTGTCCCGGAGCGCCTCGAAGTGCGTGCACGGGTCCACGGGATCCCAGAACATCTGCGTCACGGCGAAGACCATCTGCCTGTCCACGGGATCGCGCATCCTGGGGTGCATGATGATCTCGTACTTGTGCCAGTTCGAGCTCCTCTCGAGCATGGTCGTCCACGCCGCGCCGCCCACCTGCAGGACGCCGAAGTCGAACACCTCGCTGAGCGCCATGGCGACGCCTCCCTGGTGCCCGCCGAGGGAGATTCCGTGGTAGTAGATCCTGTCCGTGTCCACGAGCGAGCCGCTGCCGTCCACGGCCTGCAGGAACTCCTCGTCCACGAAGCCGCTCCTGAACATCCGTCCCACCGCCAGGAAGTTGGCGATGCCCATGTGCAGGTCCTCGGTGACCCGGTGGAACGTGCCGAAGTCGGTGGCCGCGATCACAGCGTCGAGCTCGTCGCGGTACGAGAGCCCCCTCCACTCGGCCGCGGCGTAGATCATGCCGTAGCGATCGGCCGCCTCGTGCGCGCCCAGCGCGTCCCTGCCGCGCGTGAGGTAGTCCTGGGGCAGGCCCAGCAGGCCGTGGCCGAAGACCATGACGGGTACGCTCCCGGCGGGGGCGTCGTGGATCGAGGGAGGCAGGTGGACGATGAGGGTGAAGTCGTCGCGGCCCTGTGACGTGGGCATGCCGCCAGCGTCCAGCACGAACTCGCCGTCCTCGTTCACGAAGGTCTCCATCGAGAACACGAGCTCCACGTGCCTCCAGATGAGCGGGTCCACGTCCGTGTCCACGTCCGAGTCCAGGGTCCGCGTCTCGTGGATCGTGATGTCCGGCACGAACGAGGGATCCGCCGGCATGTCCGCCCGCGTCCGCTCCACGACGTGCTCGATCTGCGCCAGCGTCACCTCCCTCGAGCCCGTCCAGAAGTCCCATGAGAGGACCACGTCGTCCATCGAGATCCCGATCTCCTCGAGCCGCGCGAAGAGCCCCGCGTAGTGCTCCTCGTAGGGCGCGAGATCCTCGGGCACTGCCTTGCCCCGGACGAGCGCCCGGAAGTTCGCCGGCGAGGGGATGGGATCCCCGGACGCGTCGTGGATGCCCGTCGTGAGCACCACGGCGTAGCGGCTTGCCCACTCGAGCGCCTCCATGGGCCGGATGACGAGCGAGCGTCTGCCCTGCTCGATCGCCTGGTCGTTCGCGTCGATCTCCGCCATGAGCAGATGCCGCTCGCCGGTCTCGAGGTGGATGATCTGGACAGTGCTGTCCTCCTCGACGCTCTCGCCGATCCGGGACTGCCCGGGAAGCGTCTCCGGGTCGATGTCCCAGTCCTCGTGAAAGACGAGGCAGGGCGTGGCGACGGAGAAGCCGTCCAGCCTGTTGAACCGGTCCACCTTCATCGGCGTGCCGCCCTCGGCGATCGGGAGAAGCTCGGCCTCGATGTCCACCCTGTAGCCCGTGGCGCTTGCCGGATCCTCTCTCATCAGGTGCATGGAAGGGAAGGGGAAGAACTCCGAGCTGCCCATGAGCCCCGGGCCCTGCTCGCCGCCGCCTCCGGCCTTGCAGGTCGAGAAGGATGCCAGCGCCGCGAAGAGGAGGAAGATGTTCCTGATGCGTTCCATGCCGTCGATCCCACCGCTCCGCGCTCGGGTCGAGCCGACATTACCACATCCCGGATCGCAGGCAAGGCAGGCCCTCCTGTGGTATAGGAGGCCGAATGGGTGAAGAGAGGGCAGCGGCCTACTACGACGAGGTTCACGGCAGGCTCATCGGCGTTCCGGCCCCGGACAAGCCCTGGTTCCCGATCTGGAAGGCGGTCGCGGAGCAGGTCCTGCGGCTCGAGGCCGATCTGGTCATTGACCTCGGGTGCGGCACGGGCGAGCTCGCCTCCGTTCTCTCGACCTGCGTCCCCGACGTGACCTACTGGGGCTGCGACTTCTCGGCCGTGGCCATCGAGCAGGCCCGGAGCCTCGAACTGGGCGAGCGCTACGGCTTCGAGGAGAGGGACCTCAGGGCAGGCTTTCCCATCCAGAACCGAGATGGCGGACGGGTCGTCTACGTGTGCTGCGAGATCCTCGAGCACATCCAGTGGGATCTCACGCTGCTCGCCCGCGTCCCCGATGGGGCCCACGTCATCGCCACGGTGCCGGATTTCGACGATCCGGGACATGTCCGCCACTTCTCGAGCGCCCGGGAGGCATCGGAGCGATACATGCAGATCGTCGATGTCGTGCACACGGAAGATCTCGCCACCGGACATCACTTCATGCTCGAGGGCCGGAGGCGGGAGCACGCGCCGGGCATCACGCTCGCCATGATCGCCAGGGACGAGGAGACGGGCATCGGCCGTGCCATCGAGTCCGCCGCGGGCATCGTGGACGACGTCGTGGTGCTCGTCGACGAGGCCACCACGGACCGCACGGCAAAGATCGCGCGGGGGCTCGGCGCCCGCGTCATCGGCTACCGCTGGAGCGATGACTTCGCGGCCGCGCGCAACAGCGCGCTCGAGCACGTGCGGACCCCGTGGGTCCTGTGGCTGGACGGACACGAGCACCTGAGGTGCGGGCCCGGGGAGATCGGCCGCGGCATGCGCGCCGATCCCGGTGCGGCCGGCTTCTGGATCGAGGTCGAGATGGAGGGCGGCAGCCGCCACAGGCACGTCCGCCTCCACAGGGCAAAGGGCGCCCGGTGGCGCAACCCGGTCCACAACATCCTCGACGTGGACGGCCCGGTCGCGAGCCTCTCCGGTCCGGTGGTGGTCCACGACCGCTACTCGGGCCAGTCGCGGGAGTCCAGGGCGCGGCGCAACGCGCAGAGGGACGAGCACGTCACCGCCATCCTCGAGGAGCGCATCAGGGAGGATCCGAAGGACACGAGATCCATGTTCTACCTGGGCCAGCAGCACCGGGACGCCGGGCGCTGGGAGGCGGCCCACTACTGGTACGAGCGATACGGAAGGACCGAGGGTGGAAACCAGTGGCCCGAGGAGTCGCTCATCGCCGCCGCGAACGCCGGCCGCGCGGCCCTCATGCTCGGTGACCTCGAGGCCGCGCTCGAGTGCGCCCATCGTGCCGTGCTGGTCATGCCGGATCGCGCCGAGTGCAGGATGCTCGAGGGCGACGTTCACTACGCCCGCAGGATGTACGCCGAGGCCCTGACGGCATTCGAGCAGGCGGAGGCCTGTGCTCCACCCGCCGCGGCAAGGCTGTGGGTGGACAGGTCGATCCACCAGGGAGGCTGGAAGGTCCTGGACAACATCTCCATGTGCTGCTGGCACCTGGGCGAGCACGCGCGCGGTGCGTCGCTGTGCGAGAGGCTGCTCTCGATGGATGAGCTTCCCGCGAAGGAGAGGCCCAGGGTCGAGGACAACCTGGGCTGGCACAGGGGGAAGCTGGACGGGGACGGGTAGGCCGTCCATGATAGGGATGATGCGCACGTGCGCCTGCATGGCCGCTCTTGCGGCCCTCCTGTCCATGTCTCCCGAGGTCCACGCGCAGACCGACGAGGAGGTCTACGCGAGCGTCGTTGCGGCCGGCGACGTCCTCGCCTTTGGCACCGATGACGAGAAGATCGCCGCCGCGGCCGCGCTCGCCGATCTTCGGGCCGTGTACTGCGTTGCCCTGCTCGAGGCAGCGCTCGCCGATCCGTCGAGCGACGTGCGCATCGCGGTCTGCGGCGCCCTGGGCGCCATCGCCCACGAGGATGCGGTCGAGGTGCTCTCGGGAGCCCTCTTGGACGAGGCGTCGGCCGTGGCCATGGCCGCCGCGCGCGCGCTCGGTGACATGCACACGGACGATGCCTACGCCGCCCTGCTCGCGGCTCTCGGCGCCGTGAAGGAGGATGCGGTCAAGAAGGCGGTCCTCGACGCGCTGCGCAGGTGGAACGATCCCTTCACGCCCCTGCCCGAGCCCAGGACCCTGCCCGCGGGCAAGCAGCCTCCGCCCCTGCCGGGCGAGCCCGGCGAGCCCGGAGGGAAGACGATCGACAAGAAGAACCCCTACGGCAAGACGGAGCCCGGTCCGCCTCCACCAAAGATCACGAAGTCCATCGACGAGTCCAACCCCTATGGCGGGCCGTCGGGGATGCAGGGGGGGCCGTCGCTCTCCGCGGCCCTCAAGGCGGGGAGCTCCATCGACAAGACCAATCCCTACGAGGGGCCCTCCGTCTCGTACGTGGGCGAGGAAGACACGTGGGGCTCGGCGCCGGAGCCCGTTCAGACAGCACCCGAGCCCCAGCCTCCGGAGCCCTTCGCGCCGCCGGCGCTCACGCTCGCGCTCTGGGACCTGACGCCCGCGTCCTCGGTCTCGTTCGAGACGGCCACGGCCTCGGTGGACAACGGCACGGGCCGCGCGACCGTGATGCAGATCCGGGGAGGCTACTCGGGAGACCACCTGGGCGCCGGCGCGGTGATCCCGTTCGCCGGAGGCGCGTCCGTGGATCCCGGCGGAGGGTTCGAGGAGTGGGTCTTCGGCAACCTGGGGCTGTGGGTGCGCTACACCGGTGCGAAGGAGCTGGGCAGCGTGACCCTGAGCTACGCTGGAGCCTTCACCATGCACCTGCCCTCCGGCGACGACGTGACGTGGAGCGACTTCGGAACGGATCCCGACTACTTCACGTCCATGGGCGCGCTGTACGCCACGTACTACAACCAGGGGCTCATGTACCCCGACCTCGAGGACAGCTTCAAGGTCTCCCTCAGGCCCGACTTCGACCTGGGCGTGGCCGTGGGCCCGCTGAGCTTCCAGCTCGAGCTGGGCTTCGACTTCATCGTCCTGGGCAAGGCGAGGGCCGGGAGCGGTCTCACCTGGATGAAGGACCTGCAGGACCTGGTGATGTTCCACCTCGGCCTGGGAGCCTACGTGCGGCCGACCTCGTGGCTGCAGCTGTTCGTGGAGCTCGAGAGCGCGATCGAGGTCTCCGGCAGGAGCGCGCAGACCTGGCTCTTCGACCGCTCGTTCTCCGGGGACGGGGCCGGGAGCGAGGTCTTCATCACGCCGGGAGTCTCCGTGCTCCTGCCCATGGGCGGCAAGAACGCGGCTCACCTCACCCTCGGCCTTCGCGTGCCGCTCGGCGAGATCGGATCCTCCGCGGGCCCCATGCAGCTCGGGCCGATCCTCGTGCTGCAGAGCGGCTTCAGGTGGGGCCGCTAGGTGCGGGCCAGCTCCTCGAGCAGATCGTCGTACCGGCCGATGACCTCGTCCCATCCGTAGCGGCCCAGCTCGCGTACGTGATCCCTGTAGACCCTGGCATCGAAGCCGCTCTCGATCAGGTCCTCGAGCTTGCGCATCAGCTCGTCCATGTCCCGGTACAGATGATCGCGGCCGGCCATGAGCTCGGGGTAGGAGAGCCTGTCCGGCCAGAGGGGACTCGCGCCCGCGTAGGCCGCCTCCACCGCGGCGATGCCGAAGTTCTCCTGGTCCGCCGTGCTCACCGAGATGGCGCACTGCCTGAGCCAGCCGTGGTATTCGGTCAGGTCCTCGACGTACCCGAACCTGGCGATCCGGGACCCGAGGGAGCGCCTCGCCATGTCGAACACCTCGGGTCGGTCCTCGAACGATTCGCCGAGAACCGCTATGCGGAAGTCGAGTCCCAGGCGGTCGAGCCTCTCCATGGCCTCGAAGAACAGCTCGGGCCGCTTGTCGTGCTCCCACCTGTGGTTCCAGAGGATCACGGGAGGCTCCGGCCTCGTCATGTCCACCGCGTCGATGGCCGCGAGGTCGAGTCCCGGCGGGATCACCACGGACCGGTCCCGGATCGACGCCGCCACGCCTTCGGGCCTCTCGTCCGGCATCTTCCTGAGCAGATCGTAGGCCGCCTCGAGGAACGACTCCATGTGGTAGGTCGAGTTCCACACCACGCGGGTCGCTGCCAGGCACGAGGTGATGTTGGTGAAGCCGAAGTGCACGTCCCTCTCGTCCAGCACGCGCGTGGGGTAGACGAGCTGGTTCTCGTGCATGTACAGGATCGCCGGCACCTTGCGGCCATACAGGGCCATGAACTCGGCGAGCGACAGCATGTCCGTGGCCACGATCACGTCGGGCTCGAACCTCGAGCGGGCCATGCGCTCGGCCAGCCGGATGGCGGACCCTCGCATGCGCCACTTCCAGAACCGGGCCGGCTGGGTCAGGAGCTGGAACCGGTGGCGCGACCCCTCGGCGAGCCCGTGCAGGAACGCGCGGTGGGAACCCCCGTAGTACGGCTCGATCGCCAGGACCTGGAGCTTCGATGACACTTCGGCTGCATTGTATTTCCAGGGCTGCTCCGCATCAACGTGTTTTGCTCCGGTCGCCCCGGCGTGCTACGATCAGGGTCTAATGGAGAGGATTATCATGCGGATCCTGACCTCCTCGTGCATCGTCTCCGTCCTTGCGGCGATGGGCTGCTACAGCTCCGCGGATCACATCGGCGGCGACGGCTCCGGCACGCCGGACGTGGCGCCCGAGGTGTCGCCCGACACGATCACGCCCGACGTGCCGCCGGATCTCGTGCCGCCGGACGTCGTGCCGCCGGACGTGCCTCCCGACCCGTGGATCGATCCGGACCCCGACGCATCCCCGGATGTCTGGCCGGACGTGCCTCCCGACGTGGCCGATGCTGAGGCGCCTCCCGGCGGGATCGTGGGCGACGGGTGCTCCGGCTGGTACGACTGCACGGGCATGCCGTCCTCGTCGGCGGACTGCTGGTTCGACATCATGGGCTTTGCCAGGTTCCCGGGAGGCTACTGCAGCGCCAGCTGCGGCTCGGACTGGGAGTGCGGGCTCGAGGGCGAGTGCGTCGACGTCGTGTTCATCACGATGTGCCTGCGCACCTGCGACTACGAGGAGGACTGCCGGACGAGTGAGGGCTACAGCTGCATGGAGCTGCCCTTCGTGGGCGGCGGGCCCTACTGCCTGCCGACCGGATAGCCTGCAGGCCGTTTGCATCCCACCGGAACACCTTCATAATAAGCTGGATTCAAGAATCGGGAGGGCGTCATGACACGGACCGCTCACAGGATACTGGTAATCGTTATTGCCTGTGGCCTGATCCTCGCCTGCGGCAACGCACTCAAGTCGACGGGCCAGATGGATGCGAGCACGGACGGGACCACGGACCAGACGGACGGCACGGTGGGCTGCACGTCGGACGGCGAGTGCGACGACGGCAACACGTGCAACGGCGATGAGACGTGCAACGGCGAGGGCGAGTGCGAGCCCGGCACGCCTCTCTCGGACGGCGCGGACTGCGAGGCGGACGGCATCGACGGCACGTGCCTGGACGAGGAATGCGTGCCGCTGACGTGCGGGGACGGCACTCTCGACGACGGCGAGGAGTGCGACGACGGGAACGACGTCGCGGACGATGGGTGCGAGGAGAACTGCCGCTACTCCTGCCACGAGGACGGCGAGTGCGACGACGAGAACGTGTGCACGGACGACTCGTGCGGCGAGGTCGGCACGGGCCGGATGTGCCTCTTCGAGAACAACACGGCTTCCTGCGACGACGGCAACCCGTGCACCGAGGGTGACGCGTGCAGCGGCGGCTCCTGCGAGTCGGGCACGAACACCTGTGAGTGCGAGACCACGGAGGACTGCGCCGAGCACGAGGACGACGACCTGTGCAACGGCACGCTCGTGTGCAACCCCGAGACCAACCTGTGCGTCGTGGATTCCGAGACCGTGGTCTCCTGCTCGCCCACCTCCACGCTGTGCCACGTGCTCGTCTGCGTGCCGGAGACCGGCCTGTGCGTGGACGACAACCCCGCCGAGGGCACGGCCTGCGAGGACGACTCCAACGCCTGCACCGAGGACGAGTGCGACGGCGCCGGGGCCTGCGTGCACGCAGCCATCAGCTGCACGGACGGCAACGTGTGCACGGACGACTCGTGCGACACCACGACGGGCTGCGTGTTCACCGACAACACCGCCTCGTGCGACGACGGCAACGCCTGCACCGGAGACGACACGTGCGAGGACGGCTCCTGCGTGCCCGGCATGAGCATCTCCTGCATCGACGGCAACGACTGCACGGACGACTCGTGCGACACCACGACGGGATGCGTGTTCACGCCGCACACCCGTTCCTGCGACGACGGCGACCCGTGCACGCACCCCGACACGTGCGACGGGGCGGGCACGTGCACCGGTCCCGGCCTGCCCGTCTGGTACCTCGATTCCGACGGCGACGGGTACGGCGACTCGTCCTCAACCGTCTGCGCGACCACGGCCCCGACCGACTACGTGGGCACGGGCGGCGACTGCTGCGATCTGCTCTACGCGGTGAATCCCGGCGCGACGGCCTGGTGGGTGGACGAGTACTGGTGCGGCTCGGTCTTCGTGGACTTCGACTACAACTGCGACGGCACCGAGGAGCGCCACTGGACGACACGCGGCAGCTGCGTCTGGGACTCCTCCACCGGCTCCTGCGTCCTGACGGCAGGATGGACGGGGGCGACTCCCGCCTGCGGCGTCGTGGGAGGGTGGCTCGGCGGATGCATGGTCGGCACGGGCACGTGCTCCGTGGGCGCCGTGACGGACCGCATCCAGTCCTGCCGCTAGCTCAATCACCTCTCATGGGTCCGCTCCAGTCGGTACGTTCGTCTGCACGCAGGCTGCCTGCGCTCCTCACGCCCATGCAGCAGGGTGCCTCGAACAATGGCGGAGTGACTCAGCTACCGCTCTGCCGCGTCGGCCGTCGTGAGCATCGTCCCGCACGTGGCGGGCCACATGAAGAACGACCACGCGAGCCCGCCAAGGACGAGCACCGTGACGACAGCGCCGAGCACGAGCACGAGGCTGCGCCTGCGCGGGTGGGGCGGCCGCAGCTTGCGGTAGGGCTCCGTCACCCGGCCTTGTCCCTGCCTCCGGCCCGCGCCGCATCGCGCAGGCCTCCGAGGGTCATGCTCTTCATGCCCATCACGGTCACGCCGAGGATGCCGACGAACGCGAAGTCCACGGCGTGGAGGAACACGGCGAACGGGAACGAGCTGTCCCCTGCAACGCCCACGGTCCCCAGCGCGAACACGATGCACGCGTGCATCACGCCGGCGTAGGACGGGGCCGACGGGATGGAGATCCCCAGGCCCACGACGAGGATGACGAGCGGGGCCACGGCGTAGGAGTCCGCGAGCCCGAAGGCCCTGAGCCTCAGGTACCATCCCGAGATGGCCACGACCCAGAACATCGCGACGAGCAGGACCGTGGTCAGGAACGTGCCGGGCCTCGAGAACGCCTTGAGCCCGTCCGCCAGCTGATCGAGCGTCCGGACGGCCAGCGTTCCCGCGCGCCCGGGCAGGCGCGCGAGCAGCTTCTCCGGACCGGTCCAGCCGCGCCTGCGCGCGAGCGCGAGCCCGATCACGGTCACGTAGAGAACGAGGAGCCCGGCGCCCACGACCCGGATCGAGATGATCACCTGCTCGGGCAGGGGCAGGAAGAAGGAGGTGACCAGCGCGATGACGACCAGGGAGAGGATGTCCATGCTCCTCTCCATGACGAGCGCGGAGAGGCCCGTGAAGAACGGGATCTTCGCGTCGCGCGTGATGAGGCCGGTGCGGACGATCTCTCCCACCTTGAAGGGGAGGATGTTGTTGCAGAAGTAGCCGAGGATGAGATTGGACAGCGTGTTGCCCACCGTCACGCGCCCGTGCGGCGACAGGAGGATCGAGACGAGGAGCGCCCTGATGAGCATGGTCAGGAAGTAGAGGACCATGCTCCCCGCGTAGATGCGGTAGTCCACCCGGTACAGGGCGTCCCAGGCGTTCGAGAAATCCACGTTGCGGGCTGCCCACCAAAGGAAGAGCGCCGAGACGGTCACGCCGATGAACGTCTTCGTCAGCGGGGAGAAAAAGGGGCGGCGCGCAGGACCTGTGCCCGTCGCACCGCCGTCAGTCAATGTAGATCCCGAGCATGAACTCGACGCCGCCTCCCGCGCTCCAGCCGGGCTCGGGGAAGAGCAGGTGGGCCGAGCCGAACCCGGCCAGCCTCCAGTAGAGCCCCGAGTTCCGGCCGAAGTAGCCGTGCGCCCCGAGATGGAGGGTGAGGCCGAAGCCGCTGATCGCGAGCCGGCTGGATTCCACGGGCTCGAGGAACATGTTGCGGAAGCCCACGCCGAACCCGCCGCAGGGCATGACGTGCGCCTTCCTGCCCTTGAAGCGTCCGCCGAACATGGCGTTGAACTCCGCGTCGAATCCGAAGCTGTCCGTCTCCTTGCCCCACATCGGCTTCCAGGCCGTGATGCGGCCTCCCAGGGCCACCTCTCCGTGGCCGTCCACCCACATCCAGCGCGCCGCGATGCCCGTGGCCGGCACGGTGCTCTTGCCCAGCGGCGAGATGCGCATCCACGACTGGACCGCGCCCACGTCGATGAGGGCGTCGTCCGCCCGGGCCCGCGCCGGAAGGATCGCGAGGATGAGGGCGGCCAGGGCGGGAAGTGCGCGCCGTGCCATCACATGCCCTCCGGCTGGACGGGGCAGGGCAGGTAGGCATGCACCGCATGAGAACGCTCCATGAAGCCCGACTTGCCCATCACCTGCACGCTCTGGCCTCCGCACGCGAGGCCCAGGATGTACAGGGGCAGCTCGTAGAGATCCGGATCCTCGAGGCTCGAGCGGTTCATCTCGTAGGCCGAGCCGTCCGCGAGCTCGACCCACATGGACACCTCCACATCGAAGTCGGCATCCCTGTAGAGCTTTGCGTTGAGCACGGGCTTCGAGCCGTCGCTGCTCGCGTCGGTGATCCAGCCGTCGAAGTAGAAGCTGGACGCGTACGAAGGCTGGTGGCTCGGCGGCGGCGGCGGGGGTTCGTGGTACGTGGGCTCGTGGTACCCCGGCCCCGGGATCCCCAGGAGCAGGGAGGCCGTGATCCAGAAGCCTCCCAGGTTCTCCTCGCGCGAGTAGAAGCTCAGCGACGTGAAACCGGCTCCGAGCCTGATCCCGAACGCCTTCTTGATCCGGAAGATGAAGCCCAGCTGGCCCTCCAGCCCGATCGTCCAGGCCCAGTCCGCGACCTTCTTGCTGCCATCGTGGTAGATGGTCAGGAACTGGGGACCGAAGCCCACCTCCACGAACGGGAGGACGAGCCTCCCCCTGCCGATCCCCAGGCCGACGCTCCACTTCATCCCCGAGACGAGACGCTTGCCCTTTTTTCCGCTCAGGTCCGTCCAGCCGGCGCCCTGCACGTTGGCCCGGATGCGCATGAGGATGGGGTTCTTTTTCGTCATGTAGACGAGGACCCCGATGCTGCCGCCGTGGAGGGAATCCTCGAACGTCACATCCTCGCCCGCCATGAGCAGGCCGTCGTAGCCCAGCTCGATGCCCGGACGGGGGTCCTCGGCCGCCGCCTCGAGCGGGAGCGCCATCACCACCGCCGTGAAGGCCGCGGCCCATGCCATCCTGCACATCATCGGCGCTAGTAAAGCACACGTCCCGCTCCGTTTCAAAGGGCCCTTTGCCTAACCGCACGCGGGAGGTTAGACTGTGAAACATGAGGCATTTCCTGACGATCTGTGCGTGCCTGGCCCTCCTGTCCTGCGACGAGAAGAACCCGAGCTTCCAGGACGCCGAGGAGGAGGAGGAGCCGTTCGTGTGCACGCCTTCGACCCCGCACAGCGACTGCAACGCCCAGTACAACTGCGGCTGCGACACCGGGATGGGCGAGTGGTGCAAGTGGATGTTCAGCGCCACGGGCTGCTACTTCTACGAGGGGTGCACGCCGGCTGCAGAGGGCACGGGGAGGCCCGGCGAGCCCTGCGACCCGCAGTGGCACTACCCCGACCCGCCCCTGTGCCTGCCCGGACACGTCTGCGTCCAGTACGGCCTCCCCGAGACGGGCGTGTGCGCAAGGCTCTGCGAGACGAGCGCGGACTGCTCGGCCGGGTCCGAGTGCGGCAGCCCGGCCGACTACATCGTGCCCTCCGACGTGTGCGGCGGCACGCCCGTGCCCCAGCCCTACGACATCTGCTCCTGGATCTGACATGGAGGAGCTCCGGCGCGTGGGGGGGGCATCGAGGTGATGGTCGAGAAGGCCTGAAGCGGGGCCGGTGGGGGGGCCTTATCTGTAAACGCAACCTCGGGGAGAGAGCGACATGAAGGCGTCGGACCTGTTCGTCAAGTGCCTGGAGAACGAGGGGGTGGAGTACATCTTCTCGGTGCCGGGAGAGGAGAACCTCGACCTCATCGACTCGGTGAGGAAGTCGTCGATCAAGCTGATCGTCACGCGGCACGAGCAGCATGCAGCGTTCATGGCCGCGACCTACGGCCGGCTCACGGGTCTTCCGGGCGTGTGCCTCTCGACCCTCGGTCCGGGAGCCACGAACCTGGTCACGGGCCTCGCGTACGCACAGCTCGGCGGCATGCCCCTCGTGGCGATCACGGGGCAGAAGGCCGTCAAGGACAACTGGCAGGGCACCTTCCAGATCGTGGACGTGGTCTCCACGTTCCGGCCCCTGACGAAGTGGAACACGTCCATCATCTCCGCCCGCACCATTCCGAGGTTCGTGAGCCACGCGTTCAAGGAGGCCGGGGCAGAGAGGCCGGGGCCCGTGCACATCGAGCTGCCCGAGGACGTGGCCGGCGAGGACGTTCCGGACGACGATCCCTTCCCGCACCGTCAGATCCGCCGGCCCGTGGCTGGCGAGAAGGTGCTGGACCAGGCGGTGGAGATGATCCGCGGCGCACGCCGGCCCGTCATGCTCGTCTCGGCCGGCGCCAACCGCAAGCGCATCGGACGGCAGCTCGTGAACTTCCTCGAGAAGACCGGCATCTACGCGGTGAGCACGCAGATGGGCAAGGGCGTGCTCACCGAGGACCACCCGCAGTCCCTCTTCAGCCTGGGCATCCACAAGAAGGACTACGTCAACTGCGCCCTCGAGGACGCCGACCTCGTGATCACGGTGGGCTACAACATCGTCGAGTTCCCGCCCTTCGTGTGGAACGAGAGCAAGGACAAGAGGATCCTGCACATCGACTTCGTGATGGCCGAGCCCGACGTGTACTACAGGCCCGAGCTCGAGGTCGTGGGCGACATCTCGCACGCCCTGTGGGCCATCCACTCGCGCATCGGGGACGTGTCCTTCGACAACGCGCACCACGCCGAGCTGAGGAAGATCTTCGACGAGAAGCTCCACGTCAAGTCGTGCACCGACTGCTTTCCCATCAAGCCACAGTGCCTGGTGCACGGCGTGCGCGAGGTCATGAACCGCGACGGGATCGCGTGTCTCGACAACGGCATCTACAAGATCTGGTTCGCGCGTCAGTACAAGACCTACAGGGACAACACCCTGCTGCTCGACAACGCCCTGGCCACCATGGGGGCGGGCCTGGCCTCGGCCATGGCAGCCAAGATCGTGATGCCGGGCCGGCAGGTGCTCGCCGTGGCGGGCGACGGCGGGTTCATGATGAACAGCCAGGATCTCGAGACGGCCGTGAGGCTCGGCCAGGATCTCGTGATCCTGCTCGTGCGCGACGACGCCTACGGCTTCATCCGCTGGAAGCAGGCGCAGATGGGTCTCGAGGACTTCGGCATGACGTTCGGGAACCCGGACTTCGTCAAGTACGCCGAGGCGTACGGCGCGGTCGGCATGCGCGTGGGCAAGGGCGACTCGTTCGTCGAGGTCCTCGGGAAGGCGTTCGAGACGGCCTCGGCGCGCAGCCTGCCCGTGCTCGTCGACTGCCCGATCGACTACTCGCAGAACGTGAAGCTCGAGCGGGACCTGCACGGGGAGGTGAGCCACATCCTCGCCTGCGCCGTGGACGAGCAAGGAGACGATGCATGACGATCACCGCCATCAACCCGGCCACGGGAGAGACGATCGCGACCCATGACGAGATGAGCCCCGGAGACGTCTCTGACATCATCGAGGGCGCCCACGCGGCCTTCCTCGAGTGGCGCGAGACCGACTTCGGTGATCGGTCGATACTGATGGGGCGGGCCGCCGAGATCCTGCGCGCGAGGAGGATGGAGTACGCGGAGCTCATGGCGCGCGAGATGGGCAAGCCGCTGACCGGCGGGATCGCCGAGGTCGAGAAGTGCGCCTGGGTGTGCGAGTACTACGCCGAGAACGCCCACTACTTCCTGGCCGACGAGATCGTGGAGTCGGATGCCTCGCGATCCTACGCCGCCCACCGGCCGCTCGGCGTGATCCTCGCCGTCATGCCCTGGAACTTCCCTCTCTGGCAGGTGTTCCGGTTCGCCGCGCCCGCGCTCATGGCAGGCAACGCGGGCGTGCTCAAGCACGCGAGCAACGTTCCCGGCTCGGCCCTTGCCATCGAGGAGGTCTTCCGCGACGCGGGCTTTCCGGAGAACATCTTCCGCACGCTTCTCATCGGCTCGCGGCAGGTGCAGGCCGTGATCGAGAATCCGATGGTCGCCGCCGCCACGCTCACCGGCTCCACGCAGGCGGGGCAGGCCGTGGCCGCGGCTGCCGGCCACGCGCTCAAGAAGACGGTGCTCGAGCTGGGCGGGAGCGACCCCTACATCGTGCTCGAGGACGCCGACCTGGATCTCGCCGTGGAGTCCTGCGTGACGAGCCGGCTCATCAACTCGGGCCAGAGCTGCATCGCGGCCAAGAGGTTCATCGTCGTGGAGCCGGTCCTCGAGGAGTTCGAGAAGAGGTTCGTCGAGAGGATGCGCGCCGCGAAGATGGGCGATCCCCTGGATCCCGAGACGGCCGTGGGACCGCAGGCGCGCGAGGACCTGCGCGACGAGCTGCACCGGCAGGTGACCGGGAGCGTGGAGAAGGGCGCCAGGCTTCTTCTCGGCGGCTCGATCCCGGACGGCCCCGGCGCGTTCTACCCGCCGACCGTGCTGGCGGGGGTGGCAAGGGGAATGCCCGCCTACGACGAGGAGCTCTTCGGACCCGTGGCGGCCATCATCCCGGCCCGCGACGAGGACGAGGCCGTGGCCATCGCGAACGACTCCGTCTTCGGCCTCGGCGCCGCGGTGTTCACCCGGGACGTCGAGCGCGGCGAGACGATCGCCGCCGACCGCCTCGATGCGGGGGCCTGCTTCGTCAACTCGCTCGTCAAGTCCGACCCGCGCCTGCCCTTCGGAGGCATCAAGGGGTCCGGCTACGGCCGCGAGCTGAGCCGCCACGGCATCCTGGAGTTCGTGAACGTCAAGACGGTCTTCGTGGCCTGATCCCCGCGTCTCCGCCCTTGATCCCGAACGATCTCGACGGGTTGTCCCGATCTGCGTGAAACCGATGGGGGCTGCGGATGCACATCCAGAATTGACGCACCCTTTATTTACGGTAGCTTGTTCAGGGAGCCATCCAAGGAGGGAACATGAAGAAATTGTACATTGCTTGCTGTCTGCTCGCGGCGGCCTCGCTGGCCATCTCATGCAGCGGCAGCGTCAAGAGGAACCAGGACGCGGACGAGGACGTCACGGAGGATCCCACGGAGGTCCACGCGGACGTCGCGGACGATGCGCCGACCACGTGCACCTCGGACGAGGAGTGCGACGACGGCGAC
>JAFDER010000201.1 GCA_019310245.1 Deltaproteobacteria bacterium | reverse complement strand
GAAGATCCAGAAGGGCATCTCGCTGCGCAGGGAGCTGCTCGTCACGATCGGAGCGGCGCTCCTCATCGCGGCGAGCTCGCTGTGGCACATCCCCCCCCTCGGCTACCTCGTCGACCTCAACGAGCTGATCAAGGACTCCTGGGTGGGAGGCGGGGAGAACGAGCCGCCGTTCGGTCACGCGGAGCTCCTCTCCATCGGTGCCCTGTCGAAGAAGACCTCCATCGAGCTTCAACCCGCCATGAAGGAGCTTCGGGATTCCGGCTACGAGGTGGAATCGGCGGAGCAGACGATGGAGGAGATCGCAAGCAACAACGGCATCTCGCCCAGGGACGTGTTCGCGATCATGAAGAAGCACGAGAACGTGCCCGAGATCGTGAGCGCCACCCGATGGACGCCCGACCTGGTCTTCGAGCGATTCGACGGCAGCGGCGTGGGCGCCAGGACCCTGAAGGAGGCGTGCCGGACGGCCGGGCAGGAGTGGAAGGACTGCAGTCGCAGGCTCGGGAAGATGGGCCTGGAGACGGACGGGGACGTCACCATGAAGAAGGCCGCGGACGGCCTGGAGATCAAGCCCATCCAGCTCCTGCAGAGAATGCTCGTCGACCCGTAGCGCGTCGCTCCCTACCGCAGGGGTCCGAGCTCCGAGCCTCCGTAGAGGCCGTGGTAGGAGCGCCAGACACCCTCGCACGCGTCCGTGCGCAGGCAGCGGCTGCAGGGGTCCTCGGGCTGGAGCTTGAGCGCCGAGCGCTTCTTGGCGGACCAGTTGAACCGGTCCGCCTCCGTGTCCAGGTCCTTCGGGGCCGTGAAGACCGAGACCCAGGTCTCCAGGTCGCGTGCCTCGCCCACGACCCGGGCGGCGAGAACCGGGTTCTCGAGGATCTCCCACGGATAGACGCACAGGGGCAGGTCGCCGAAGCTCATGTGCATGCGCAGCCTCGACTCGTTCGCGGCCACGGCGCGCGTGATCTCGGGGGAGAGGTCCTTGAACCTGGGCGTCAGCTCCTCCCCCCGGTCGGGGCAGGCGTCGGTGCGGATCATGTTGAAGCGCACGTCGTTGATGCCCATGCGGAGGTAGAACGCGGCGTACTCCGGCATGGAGCGGTAGTTGCGCGTGTTGATGACGGCGTTGAGGGACACGTTGTGCGGCAGGTACCCCTCCGAGCGCAGGGCGAGCAGGTTCTCGATGCCCTCGAGCTTGCGGGCGAAGTTGCCGCTCCGGCCCGTGAGGAAGTCCTCGTCCTCGGCCGTGTGCGCGTGCACGGACAGCGAGAAGCGGGTGTGCGTGCACGGACAGCGAGAAGCGGGTCACGCCGGCCTCGACGAGGGCGCGGCTCAGGCCGGGGTTCGAGAGCTTGAGCCCGTTCGAGGTCAGGGCGATGCGCTGGAAGCCCAGCTCCTTCGCCATGCCGACGATCTCGAGGATCTCGGGGTGGGCCGTGGGTTCGCCGCCGAGCAAACCGAGGGACGTGGTTCCCTCCTGCCTCGCCCGCTCGAGCTCCCCGGCGGCGCGCCGCGCAGGAACCCACTTCCTCGACTCCCTGGGCGCCGAGCCGTCGAGGCAGAAGATGCAGCGGTTGTTGCACAGCTTGCCCAGGTTGAGCTCGAGGTTCCGCACGCCGCTCATCTCGGTGCACCCATGTCCTTGAGGGCCTCGTGCCGCAGGATGTCGGCGAGCCCGTTCCTGTCCAGGGTCCCGGGGTCGCGCTGCGCGAGGAGCCGCCTGGCGAGGCCGAGGAAGAAGACGTCGATCTTCCTCCCGAGAGTCTTCTCCAGGACGGAGTGCATGCCCGGCTCGTGCCTGAGGCACGCCTGCTCCAGCTCCACGCCCAGACCGGCCGCTCGCCAGTCGTCCGTGGTGCCCGTGTCGGGAGAATGTCTGAGCAGGTTCCCGAGCCACGGATCCTGGAGCTCAAGCTCGCGCTCGTAGTCCGCGGCCGTCCGCACGGAGCAGCGCATCCCGAACGTCGACGGCCTGCGGGCAAGGGGCGAGCCGGGATCCGTGGAGTAGGGATAGTGCATGAGCTCCATGTACTCGCCGTGGCGGCGAAGCAGGTCCCGGGCCCACCTTCGCGAGCGGTGGAGGCCGGCCAGACCCTCCAGCGGTGCGAAGTAGCCGAGGAAGACCTGCGCCCGGAGGCCGAGAGAACCGATGAGCGCGAGCCTCTGCTCCAGGTCCGCATTCGTGAAGGGGAAGCCCCTGATGCGGCTGCGCACGGATTCGTCCGCCGTCTCCGGGGAGATCACCACGATGCCGCCGGAAAAGACCTCGGCGAACCGCTCGAGGAAGCGGCCGTCGGGCAGGCCGAAGCTCTCGAAGATCATGGGCAGCCGGATCCCGCGCGACTCCACCTCGTCCATGAACGCGTGCCAGTGCGGGCCGTTCGGGACCGGATCGAAGCAGGCGTGGATCGACGTGGCCCCGAGCCGGACGGCGTCCTGCACGTCGTCCGCGATCCTGGCGGGCGATCTGAAAGCCACCCTCCTCCTGCGAGAGTGGGCGCGGTGCGCGAGCCGGCCTCCGCCGCAGGTCGTGCAGGCGACCGAGCATCCGCGTCCGCCGCACAGGTAGAACGTGCGCGAGAGGTCCATCGAGGCGCCGGGCGATCCGTCCGTGATGGCACGCCACGAGGACGAGGCGAAGTGGGCGTCGAGGTGATCGATCGTGTCGAGCCGGCCGAAGTCGAGTGCATCGATCTGCGCTTCCCGGCCCACGTACGAGAACGCGTTCGACCGGACCTGCCCTCGCGATCGCCACACGAGGTTCGGGACCCTGACGAGCCGGCGGCGTGAGAGTGAGAGCTGGTGCGCCAGCGCGGGCAGGAGCGTCTCCGCGTCGCCGCGCACGACGCCGTCGATCTCGGCGTGCCTTTCGACAAGCTCGCGCGCCATGAGGCTGGCCGTGAACCCGCCCAGGACGATGAACCCGTCGTATCCGATCGACCTGGCCCTGCGGGCCAGCGCGAGCGCCGGTGGCAGCTGGTAGAACCAGTGAACCGAGATACCGAGAAGGCGCACCGGCTTCAGGTCCCGCGCGAGGTCGCGCCGGATCCCGGCGCTGCGCTCGGCCGCGAGGTTCCACACGCGGGCGGGATGGCCGGCGGCCTGGAGGTGGGCGGCCAGCGCGGGGAGTCCCGCAGCCATGATGGCCATCCCGTCGTGCACGAGCACGTGGGGAGGCCGCTCAGTCCCTGATCGCCTCGATCTCCTCATCACCATGCGTCTCGAGATACTCGGAGAACACGCCGCCGCACACGTCGCGCATGAGACACCCGCGGCACCTGCGAGAGTACCTTCTCCCCCTGCGCGGCTTCAGCGCGGCGATCGTGGCAAGCCTCACGCTCCCGCGCGGCCCGCGCGCCCGCTCCACGGTCACCCTGGGATCCCAGTGAAGATCGTTCGACTTCATGCGAGCATCGCCCAGCACGCACAGGGGCAGTCCGAAGAACCGCACCTGCACGCCGAGCTCTCCGGCCCGTCGGGCCAGCGACGGAGCCATCGTGCGCCATCTTCCGAGGGGGACGGCCAGCCTCTCGTAGCGGTCGAGCGCCCTGCCCTCGGGCGCGACGTTCGAGATGATGAGCGTGGGCACCCCGAGCCTGTTGCACAGCTCCAACACGCCGCCCACGTCGTCGACGTTGCGGCGGGTCACGACGCAGTTGACGAACAGGGAGACGGACTCGTTGAAGCGCGCCGCGTTCCTTCGCGTCTCCAGCAGATCGTCGAAGCTGCCCCTGCGGCCCGTCATGCGGTCGTGCACCGCAGCGCCGGAGCCGTGGATCGAGAGGCTCAGCTCGTCGATGAGGGGCATGATGCGCGAGGCGAACGCGCGGTCCGCAAGCCGGGCGCCGTTGGTTCCCACGAAGGTGCGCATGCCGTGGGAGCGTGCGAGATCCAGAGCGTAGTCGAAGGCTGGATGCGCCGACGGCTCCCCGCCCGTGAGGTTGACGTGCGTGCCTCCGGCGCGGGCGTGGGAGACGATGGTCCGGTGCACCTCCATCGCGGAAACGGGCCGGTCCCGCCACTGCTCCAGCCGATGGGCCTCGCTGCAGAAGAGGCAGGAATTCGGGCACTCGTACGAGATGTGGAACTCCAGCCTCTCCGGGCGCCTCCGCACGCCGACCGCGGGCCGTGTGCGCCCCGCCCCGCCGCGCCTCAGGATCGCCACGAACCTGTCGAGCACGCCGTCCACGGCGCGGTTGGAGCGACGGACGCCGCTCTCGAGCAGGCCCTCCAGCCGGTCACGCAGGTCCGCGGGCACATCCGGAACGCAGGAGGCGTCACCGGCCCGCAGAGACTCGAGCACGGGATGCGTGACCCTGTCGGCGAGGACCAGGTTCGTGCGGTACCACGTACCGTCCGCGTCGAGTGTGATGTCGTCGTTGAACAGCGGCACGGCGCCCGATCTGTGCAGGTTCAGGACGTCGACGCCTCCGCGCCCCAGCCTCGGAGCCAGGAAGCCCGCCACCGCATCGAGGCCCTCGGCCAGGTCCTTGACGCTGCGGGCCGGCCACCTGACGTAGTAGACGGGCAGGAAGTTGAACCTGCGGATGCCCCGCCCCCAGAGATGCAGGAAGTTGTCCAGCACGCGGCCAGACTGCTCCGGCGCGATGGTCTGCGTCACGCTGAACCCCGGGAGCGCCATCAGGTCGTCGAGGTGCTCGATCCGGACGCGGCCGGATGCCTCCTGCGCGGCCTGCGTGCCGTCCAGGCTCAGGATGACGCGCACCCAGGGCCGGTCGAGCCTCTCGAGCCGGCGTCCGCCAAGCCCCGCACCATTCGTGCAGATCTCGACGGTGATCGATGCGCCAGTCTCGCGCGCCGCTTCCACCTCGTCGAGGGCGGAGGACACTGTCTTCCACCTCAACGAGGGCTCGCCGCCCGTCAGCCTGACGAGGCCGCCTCCGCGGCGTGCGAGCGTGCGGACGGCCTCACGCGCCTGTCCTGCGGCAAGATGGACGGGCCCCTTCTCCACGGGACAGTACGTGCACTCGAGGTTGCAGGATCGAGTGACGACGAGGGAGAAGGTCTCGGGCATTCAACCCCTGATGCGGGGACGGGTCCCTACCACTGGCCGTGAGAGCCGTGCGAACCGTGGGAACCGTGCGAGGCGTGGGAACCGTGGGAGCCGTGCGAGCCGTGCGAGCCGTGCGAGCCGTGCGAGCCGTGCGATGCATGGGAGCAGTGGGTCGGATCTGCTTCCTGGCCCATGAGGAGTGGTGTCTCGCCCTCGGGCGGAGTCCCGTCATGCGGGTTGAAGTCCTGGTCGGCGGCCGGTGCATCCTCGGGCAGAGCGGCCCCGAGAAGGAGAAGTGACGTGGCCGCAACGGCCGCATTGCCCTTCGCGAGCTTGCCCTCCTCGCTCTGGAGGAACAGCAGGGCCTTGCGCCTGAGCGCGGGGATGGCTCTCTTGACCGTCTTGCCGGTTGATTTACGCTTCTTCGTGCTCATCTCCCAAGCTCCTCTTTGCCCTTCGACCTCGGCTTCTGGATGGTCCAGCGCTCCAGAACCCTCCGCACGTTCTCGTCTCCTTTACTGAGTATATCAAATAGGTGGTCCAGCGCAAACATGTTCATCTTGCAGCGTTCGTTCGTCGGCCTCTGCCCGAAAAAATCCCCCTGACTCACGTAGTTGTAGACGGGGCACACGCCGCAGTAGGGCATGTACGCACAATCCCTGCACCCCGGCAGGGATTCGAGGCAGGAGGAGATTCCGATGGCCCTCACGCACTCGTGGGCGATGACTTCCGGGTACGTGCTCCCGTCCACGTCCCCGACCATGAAGATCTCGTCTCCCATCCTCGCCACCATGCGACCCTCGTCGCAGGTGTAGATCTTGCCGTCCTGGTCGTACGCGATCTGGCCGATCCCGGCCCCGCAGGGCGAGCGCAGGTCCACGTACCCGTGGTCCTCGTCGGTGAGGATGCGCGCCAGGAACAGGGCCGCCCCGCGCTCGATGATCTCCACGCCATCGAGGTTGAGCTGGATGATGTAGTCGAGCGCCTCGCGCCAGAACGACAGGAACTCTTCCGCGGTGTAGCCGACCTTCTTCCAGGTCTTCGAGGCGAAGCCCATGGGATTGAGCGCCCTGATGTGGATCGTCTTGATCCCGAGTCGGACGTACTCGTCCACGATCTCGTGGGCATGACCGAAGTGCCCCTGCGTGGTGGTGAGCAGGGCATCGACGTGCCAGAGGTCGGGATCGAGCCCCTTGCGTCGGTACTTCTCGCCGATGCGCTGGATCCACCCGACGGCCTCGGCGTGCGCGCTCCCGCCCCTGAGCTTCCTGAAGGCGTCGTGCAGTCCGGCGGGACCGTCGAGGCTCGTGCACATGAGCACGTCGTGGTCGAGCAGGAATCCCAGCTTCTTCTCGTCCATGAGCGAGAGGTTGGTCACGAGGAAGAACTGCAGGTCCCTGCGCTCCGTCTCGTTGAGCTCCTCTGCGTACTCGACGATGAACTTGAGCGTCTCGAAGTTGGCGAGAGGCTCGCCTCCCTGGAACTCGATCGCGATCTGCCGCGACGGGCTCTTGAAGATCATGTCCACGACGCGCTTGGCCGTGGCGACGCTCATGTCCGCACCCTTCTTCGACATGGGCTCGCGGCTCGCATGGCAGTACGCGCAGGCCTCGTTGCACCGGAGCGTCACGACCACGATGTGAAGATACGTGGACCGTCCCACGAACGAGTGGCGGCGCCTGTACCTCTCCACCGCCTTCTCGACGTCCAGGGCCTCGATGAGGAACCCCTTCCCGGCCATCTCCTCGTGCAGCGCATCGCCCGGGCCGATCCGCCCGGCCACGATGTCCTCGAACTGACCGGCATCCACGACCATCCAGTCGCCGAGCTCGCCCGTCAGGATCACCCTGTCCCCCAGGCGCCTGAACCGGAACGTCGCGTTCCTGGCGCCGGAATGCTCCGCTGGATCGAGAGCCCGCGGCTTGACGACGACCGTGCTTGATATCGAGCCCGCTCGACGCGCCATCAGGGCTTCTCCGTCCCGCCGGAGCCGTACTTCTCCTCCCACGGGACGGCGATGTCGAGCGGATCCTCGTCGAAGGCCTCCTGCATCGTGGTGTCCAGCAGCTTCTGGACGTCCCTGCCGCCATCCTCCTGGAAGAAGTGGGCCTTGGCCACGATGTACTCGCGGAGCTTGCGACCGCTCTCGTCGAGCGTCACGCGCAGGGCCTGGTTCACGAGCTCGTTCGCGAACTCGCCACCCAGAGCGCGCAGACCCGCCCCGTCGAGGGGAGCCTTGCCGGCCAGACGAACGTCGACGATCCCGCCCCGCCCCGGCACGAGGTGCACGTACGCCCTGTCCAGGAGCACGTAGGCGGCGCCGTAGATCACCTCGAGCGGGTAGGCTCTCGTGTCCACGGGCACGGACACCGCATTGATCATGCCCGGCCAGTCGGGAATGCCGGGCTTCTTCTTGGGTGCGGCCTTCTTCTTGGGTGCGGCCTTCTTCTTGGGTGCGGCCTTCTTCTTCGGCTTGGGCTTGGGCTTGGGCTTGGGCTTGGGCTTGGGCTTGGGCTTGGGCTTGGCCTTCTTCTTGGGTGCGGGCTTCTTCTTGGGCTTGGGCATGGAAGGTTAAATAC
>JAFDER010000200.1 GCA_019310245.1 Deltaproteobacteria bacterium | reverse complement strand
ACGGTCGAGGACCAGCTCTACGCCTGCGGCTACACCTCCGACGGCACCTACTCCTACGCCATGAACTTCCGGGTGACGGGGACCGCGCTCTTCCCCTGGCCGGACATGGGGTCGTTCTTCGTGGACGGCTCGTTCCAGCTGTCGCGTCAGATGGGGATCCTCAAGGGCGTCGAGATCGGATCCACGCTGGTGCCGGGCACCCGCCTCGTGGGCGTCACGGGAGTGGCGGCGATCGAACCGCTCGCGGGAATGACGCTCCTCGACGCGGAGCCGCTCGGGGACGGGCGGGCGATCCTCCTCTACGTGGAGGGCGACACCTACCCCATGCCCGAGGAGGGGCCCTGGACGTTCCACGCGGCCGTGCTCGTGGACGGAGCGGCCATGACGGACCTCGTGACGCAGACCACGGACGTGAGGCCCGTTTCGATCGCGTTCTGGCGCCGCTCGCTCCACCTTGGCATGCCCGACGGGGCGGTGTGGATCAGCGAGGGGTCGTAGACTCGAGGGAGGGGAAACGATGATGCTCGAACGACTGGTACTGGCCGTGGTGATCGTGGCCTGCGCCTCGTGCGGCGGCAAGAAGAGCTCGGGCGATGCCGACACGGATGGCGACGGGACCCTGCCCGAGGTCCTGCAGTGGGACGAGGAGCTCTTGCCCTACCGGGTGATGGTCACCCTGAACCCGCATCCCGACCGCGACCGGACGGACGTGCCCGTGCTGGCGCCTCTCGAGCACCCGGGCGCGTTCATCCGGCGCAACGTGAGGGTCCACGAGATCGTGGGCGCGGACGCGACGCCCGTCGATGGCGCGGCGTGGAGCCAGCCGGACGGCACGTACCTCGAGGCGGGCTTCACCGCGGCCGGCAACACGCCGGCGGAGGCGATCAGGACGTTCTTCGTCTACTACGACGTCTCGGACGCGCCGGAGCCCTGGTCCTGGAGCGACGAGGGGTGGGCCGGGTTCGAGATGCTCGACAGGGACGGCAACGCGACGGACGACGGGTTCCGGCTCTCGGGAGGCGGCTACGACCTGGAGAGGGAGATCAGCGAGTCGGACGGTACGATCCGCGCGGGACGTCGCGCGGGCGGCGACACGAGCCTCGAGCGCGGGGGGCGCAGCTGGGCCGAGGGCTTCAGCACGCAGTACCAGCTCGAGACCCACACGGAGACGTACGGGACCGCGCGGGCCGAGGACGAGCCGCCGGACGGGATCGTCTCGCACGGAGATGGGGCGAGCGCCGCGGCCGGCGCGAGCTGGAGCGCGCGCACCGTGCCGGTGGAGCACGACCTGCAGCTGTCCTACCGCGTATTCGAGGCCTGGCCCTTCGTGCAGGTGGTGCTCTCGGCCGGACCGGACACCTTCTCGTTCTCGAGCGAGGCATGGAACGGCAGGACGATCTACCTGACCGACGCCTACGACAGGATGCACTCCGACAACCGGGGCGACGAGCCCATCGACCCCACGTGGGACACCGAGATGCGCTGGCACGTGCTCTACGACCAGGCCTCGGACCGGGGCCTCGGCTGGTTCGTCAACCACGAGGGCGTCATCCGCGGCGGCGAGGACGGAGGCTTCTACATCCACGACTCGTACGGCAACAGCGCGGGCGGGGGGACCGTGTTCCGCAACCTCATCATGGTCTCTGACTCGAAGGACGAGATCGCGGATCTGTTCGACGCCATGAAGCCGGGCGTCACGGTCTAGGACGCCGAGCACAGGGATCTCAACATCGTGGCGCCGCGCGACGGGGACCACTTCTTCCCGGAGGATCTCCTGGAGGTGGTCGTGACCACGCCCGGCAGCCGGGAGGCCGTCACCGCCTCGATCCGGCTGCCGGACGGCACGTCGTTCGACGTCGCGCTGGACGACGACGGGAGCCCGCTCCTGTGGCGGTCCACCGACCCGCTGCTCCTGACCGCGACGCACCCCGAGGGCAACTGGGTGCTCACGGCCGAGAGCGCGGGCAGGAGCGACGAGGTCACGTTCACCTTCAGGCTGCCCCGCCACCCGAGGCTCATGTTCGGTCCCGAGGACCTGGATGGCATCCAGTCGCGCAAGGACGACCCGGCCTACGCCGCCATCTGGGCCGAGATGCTGCGCATGGCCTCGCGCTACGACGAGCCCATCCCGGACCCCGGACCGGGCCGTGACATCCGCTCCTACGCGGACAGGCTCATGAACCTGTCCCTCATCCAGCTCGTGGATCCGTCCCAGCCCCACGAGGACCTGCTGTGGACGTACTTCTTCACGATGCTGCGCTACCCGAACTGGGACGAGGGGGAGATCCCGTTCAACAACGAGGACCTGACCGTGGGCCACTTCCTCACCGCGCTCGCGCTCACCTACGACTGGCACTACGACGCCATGACGCCGGCAGAGAGGGCGGAGCTCAGGGACCGGCTCGCGACCGTCACGGACGCCTGGATGCTGACCTACTACATGCGCGTCTACAGGGACATCACCTGGAACCGCTTCGGGACGGTCACGAACAACCACTACTGGATCAACCAGCAGGGCGTGGCCGCGGCGGCGTTCGTGCTCGAGGACGAGATCCCCGAGGAGATGCGATCGGTCTGGGTCGACCGCCTGGAGGAGAACCTGGCGGTCATCCTGTCCGTCCTCGAGGAGGACGGCACGAGCAACGAGGGCGTGGCCTACCACGCCTACGGCCAGATCAACCTCTTCCGCTGGCTCGACTTCCGCGACAGGGCGCTCGGAGGCAACACGGCCGAGGCGATCCCCTGGTTCGAGCAGTCCGTGCTCTGGGACACGTACTCCATCCTGCCCGGCGGCGACGACAACTACGGAGGCGCGGCCAACTTCGGCGACTGCCCCGCGCGGCACTACCAGCCGCCGCGAACGATCCAGGCGTGGCTCGCTTCCCGGCTCGACGACGGCCACGCCCAGTGGATCGCCGAGCAGATCTCGTGGCCCCACGTCACGGCCATGTCCTACCTCTGGTACGACCCGTCCATCGAGGCGATCGCGCCCGGCACCCTGCCCCTCTCGCGCCTGTTCCCGCAGAAGGGCATCTTCGCGTGGCGCTCGTCGTGGGACGACGACGCCTCGTACCTCAGCATCAAGAGCGGCTCGTACTTCGGCGGCCACGAGCAGCCCGACGCGGGCCACCTCATCCTGCACAGGGCCGGCGTGCCGTACCTGACGGACCACGGCTACTCGTACCTGAAGATGACCGACGAGCACAACCTCGTCGTGATCGACGGCGTGGGACAGGACGGCGAGGGGCGTCAGTGGATGAGCGCCGTGGATCCGGTGAGCTGGGCAAGCGTGCCCTTCACGCTCGCGGACGGGAGCTACTTCGACGTCGTCGCCGATCCCACCCCCATGTACCTGTCCGAGGAGCTCACCTCGTGGACGAGGGAGATCGTCGGCCTCGGCCCGGACGTCTTCCTCGTCCGGGACGCGCTCGCCGCCACCGCAGCCGTGGAGATCGACTGGCTCCTGCACTCCTATGCATCCGAGCCTCCCGGATCCGCGGGCCAGACGTACACCTACGTCGACCTCAGGACGGAGAACCCGTGGACGGAGGAGGCCGCGGGCCAGTGGTCGATCCAGCCCCAGGACGGCGTGACCGCACTGCACGTCATGGACGCCTCTGCCATGGTCTGGACCCCCACGCTGGAGCCCTCCATGTTCGTGCCCGAGAAGAACCTGGACACGGGCGAGTACAACGCGTCGTTCGACTCCTTCCAGGTGGGCTACAGGCTGCGCAGGAGCGTGAGTGCGGATCGGGCGGGCTCCCTCGTCGTCCTGTGGTTCGGGGACGCGCTCCATGCCGAGTCCTGGAGCGATTCCACGGCGGACGGGACGAGGCTGTACGACGCGACGGCCGACGTGGCAGTGGTCGTCTGGCCCGCCACATCTCCCGTCACCGCGTTCAACGGCTGCGACGTGACGGGCGCGATGGCCGGCCGCCGGTTCGACGAGCCGGCATTCTTCGGAAGGGACCTGACGCATTTCTCGCAGGGAGGGGACGTGCTCGTTGACGCGTCAACGCCCGTCTCCCTCCTCGCGCGCCTCGAGCACACGGGCGTGCGCTTCGCGATCGTCCAGGCGGCCGCGTCCGCGGATCTCACCCTCTTCTGCCCGATCGAACCGACGCGCGTGACCGTGGACGGCACGGACGCGTCCTTCACCTGGGCGGCGTCCGCGATCACGTTGACACTCCCGGCCGGAGATCACAGGATCGAGGTGGAATGACCACGCCACGCATAGCGCTCGTCTCCCTGCTCTGCACCCTGCTCTTCTCCTCCTGCAGCTGCTCGAGCAAGGGAAGGACGGACGAGGACGCCGACGCGGCCGCGGAGCCGCAGGAGGAGCCCGAGCCCGCCTTCGACGTGGTAGAGGAGGATCCCGCCGCCCCGGAGGTTCCCGGTGAGCCCGTCTCAGACCCGGTCGAGGAGGTGGAGGACACCGTCGACGCCGAGGACGCCGCAGAGGAGGAGCCGGAGGCGATCGCGGGGTGCATCGAGGGCACGTTCCAGCCCTACTGGGGCAACTTCCACGCGCACACGTCACACTCGGATGGCGCCGGCACGCCGGCCGAGGCGTTCGCCTACGCGCGTGACGCGGCGGGCCTCGACATCATGGCGGTCACCGACCACCTCGAGCAGCTCTACCTGCCCACCGACCGGTGGAACCGCTGCCGGAGCGCCGCGGACGCGGCCAACTCCGACGGCAGCTACGTGGCGATCTGCGGCTACGAGTACGGGTCGGCGTTCATCCTGCCGTGGTTCTGGTCCACCGGGCACAACAACGTCTTCTTCGTCGACTATCTGATGCCCGAGATCCAGCTCGACTTCCGCGACTTCTACACCAGCCTGAACGGCTCGCCCGACGGCATCGGCCAGTTCAATCACCCCGGCGACGAGAGTCGCCAGAACTGGAACGACTTCGAGTACTTCATTCTCACGGACATGAAGATGAACCTCTTCGAGCTCTCAGGCGGCGGCTCGGACGAGTGGGACATGCTCTTCCAGGCCCTGGACGCGGGCTGGCACGTCTCGCCCATGCACAACCAGGACAACCACTCCGCCGACTGGGGCACGGACGACGACACCCGCTCCGGGTTCTACATGACCGCACTGACCCGAGGCGACCTGCACGACGCCATGCGCGAGCGCCGCTCGTTCATGACCATGGATCTCAACGCCTCGCTGCACATGATGGCCGAGACCACCTGCTGGATGGGGTCCATCCTCAGGGGGATCACGAGCGTCTCCCTCGAGGTCGCGGCCGAGGACGCGGACACGGGGGACGGCTTCACCACGATCGAGATCTACGGCCCAGGCGGCGCGCTCCTCGACTCCCACGACTGCGCCGGCGCCGATTCATGCACCGCGCCCTTCACCCTCGATCCCGCCCCCGCCTACGTCCTGCCCCGGGCCACGCAGACCGACGGCGACTGGCTCTCTGCCGCACCCGTGTGGGTGCGCCCATAGGCTCCAATGGAACGTGATCACGCTTTCCCTTGCGGCGCGATGTGCGTTAAGATGGACGGGTAAAAATGGGATATCCGGATCCATGAAGACGTTCTACGACGTTCTGGGCGTGACGCTGGACGCCACGCAGGAAGAGATCGAGGAGGCCTGCTGGAAGCAGGTCAGGAACCTCGGCCAGCAGCTGGAGGGAGCGGGCGGCGAGAGCCGGTCCGGCGCGTTCAGGGAGTTCATCGCCGCGTACAACATCCTCTCCAACGAGGCCGACAGGGCGATGTACAACAAGGAGATCGGCGCCGGGCAGATCGAGGGCGCTCCCGTGGTCGTGTACTCGGACGACACCGGCCCCACGGGCGAGTACGAGGTGCCCATGGGGATCCGCCAGAGGGAGCAGCGGCATTTCGACATCGACGAGGACACGAGGCTGAGCGTGCTCAGGACGGGTGGCGGGACGCTGACCTTCGTGACCACGACGTCGGATCAGGTCGTCATCAAGGGAAACCCGCCGCCGTTCGCGGAGATCAGGGAGGGCGAGCTCGTCATCGCGGCGTCCGACTTCAACGCCGAGCTCTCGCTGCCCGACCACATCGGCTACGACCTGCTCGTCCGCTCGCACGAGGGCCGGATCGCGGGCGTCATCATCCGCGAGGGCACGATCGAGAGCCACGGGACGGAGATCGACATCGAGGTGGGCGGCGGCCTCGACCTGGATCTGTCGAGGAGCAAGGACATCAAGCCGGTGGTCTCCGGCATGGAGCTCGTGGACAGCGGCCTGTACGTCGCGCCGCGTCAGTCGAGTGCGGGAAGAACGTTGATCGTCAAGGCCGTGGGCGGATCGATCACGGTGCGCTACAGCCGGTTCGATTTCTCCTGAGC
>JAFDER010000199.1 GCA_019310245.1 Deltaproteobacteria bacterium | reverse complement strand
CAGTGATCCTGCGACCACCGCGAGCAGGGCGCTGCGTGTCGTCGTGTGCATGGGTTGATCTCCCTGTCCGGTATTAGTTGCGTCTAATTTCGTCAGATGAGACATAGTGAGCGGGCGACGATGTGTCAAGAGCCGGGGTCGGGACGGTGTTGTTCTAGAAGTAGCCGAGGATTCCGAGGACGAGGAAGTACAGGAGCGTCCGGTTCTCTTCCTCGTAGAGGGTGTTCGTGCCCACGTTGAAGTGGCCCGCGAGCCTCCCCGTGCGATCGATGATGAAGACGTCGTAGGTGCGTGCGGAGTAGGCCGCGATGCAGCTCTCGGTCGGCTCGGTGGAGTCGACGAACACGGAGTCGGTCAGGCCTCCGGTCACGAGCGCTTCCACGTAGGCGTCGCCCCCGGGGTAGCCCACGGCCCACAGCTCCAGCTCGTCGTACCCGTAGCCGGCGGCCCGCCAGGAGGCCAGGAGCTCGTCGAGGGCCGCGAACTGCGCCCTGCAGTAGCCTCAACCGTAGTTGCCGATGTAGAAGACGATCACCTTGCCGCGCTCGTCCGAGAGGCGGCGCATCTCGCCGAAGGTCGGGGAGTTCGGGTTGAGATCCTCGAGCGCGAAGTCCGGCGCGAACGTGACGGGCAGCTCTCCCAGGTCCGGGGCGTCCCCTGCGTCGTCCTCGACGGCGTCGAGGACGGGCTCGTCCTCCTGCGCGTCCTGCGCGTCATGCACTGGCTCGTCGAGGACCTCTTCGGGGATCTCCTCGGAGGGCTCGACGGCCGGATCGGGCTGCGCCTCGTTGCCCGCGTCGTGGTTCGACGTGATGGACGATGAAGGCCTGTAGCAGGCCGCGAGGAGCACCGCGAGGGCGATGATGGCTGGTCGTGAGCGCATGGACACGTTTCCAACCCATCATGTCCGATCTTCGGCCGCGAGACAAGGATGTGGTAGCTTCGGCCCCGGGCCTTATCTGTGAACCGGGAAGGGACGATGGAGTGCGTCAAGCATCCGGGGCGCGAGGCGAAGCTGTACTGCCAGAAGACGAACCGCTGGTTCTGCGAGGAGTGCGGCAGCGGCTGCGCCTCTCCGAAGGCACACTGCAAGTTCCGCACGGCGTGCATCATCTGGGCGCTGGAGCACGACCGGTCCGGCTCGCTGAAAGAGGAGGCTGGCGATGAGCGTCGAGGAGATCGTGAGTGAGCTCACGAAGCTGAGGATCGAGCTGACCGAGGCCCGGAAGCGTCTTCCCGCCCACGGGGCCACGCCTGCCCAGTTCTTCGAGGTCGAGGACGTCGAGGACAGGATCGCCGAGCTCGAGAAGAAGCTCGCGGCGGAGAAGCGGATTACTTCGTGATGAAGGGCTTGAGGGCGTTGATGTCCGCGTTCATGATGTAGCCGGCGTCCTCGGTCAGCTCGTCGATCGTGATCTTCCCGGCCTGCAGGAGCGCGAGGGCGTCGACGCCGACCTTGATGCCGTAGTTCTTGCGCTGCTCCACCTTGCCCTTGTATGCGAGGAGCACGATGTGCTTGCGGGGGTCGATGCTGTAGTCGAACTTGTTGGCGAGGATCCCGAACACGTGCCCGAGGACATTCGCCTCGTCAGCGTCACCCGTCAGCCTGAGCACGAGCCAGAGCGTGTCCTCGTTCTCGATGTAGTAGGCCGCCTGCTCCTCCTCGAAAAGATCGGCCCAGCTCGTCTCCTCGAGCGCCGGCCGGCCCTCCGGATCGCCGCCGCCTCCGGGCGTCTGCGGACCCGGCCCGGACGGCGACCTGGGGCCGCAGGCCGCAAGGGCCAGGCACAGGACGAAGGCCTGTGGCCGGACCGTCACGAGCAGATGGAGCTCTTGCAGATGTAGGGGGGCTTGCAGTCGTCGTTGACGCGGCACTTCTCGTTCTTGTCGTGCAGGCTGTCGTCGCAGGTCCCCACGATGCACATGCCGCTCTTGCAGTCCTGCGACCTCTCGCACGATGCTCCGACGGGCAGGAGGCTCTTCTGGCACTTGCCGGAGATGCAGTACTTGCCGGCCTTCTTCTTCTTCTTGCAGTGCTTGTCCTCGAGGCACTGCATGCACGTGTTGAGCCTGCAGTGGGGCGTGTCCTTGCTCTTGCAGTCCAGGTCCGCGGTGCACGTCTCGCCTCCCACGCACTTGCCCTTCTTGCACACGCCGGCCTTGCAGTCCGCGGCCACCTGGCAGACCGCACCTGCCGGTCCAAGCTCCTGACACTTGTCGATGATGCACTTGAGCGGGCTCATGCAGTCCGAGTCGGACTTGCATGCCGAGCTCACGGGCGGGCCCGACACGCCGAGGGGCTGGCACATGTTTCCGATGCAGTTGTTGGAGTTGCAGTCCATGTCCACGCCGCAGGGCTCGGAGATGTTCGCCATGGCGCGGCACGTGCCGAGGATGCAGTACAGGCCTCCCGTGCAGTTCGAGTCGTCGCAGCACGGGTTGCCCATCACGGCGCTCGAGCCCGAGATGGAGCAGGTCGTGCACACGTCGTTGATGCACGCCAGCGGCGAGGTGCAGTGGGAGAAGGACTTGCAGGGGTCGCCCGACTGGCCCATGTTCTTGCACTTGCTCGCGATGCAGATGAAGGGCACCTCGCAGTCTCCGTCCTTGTTGCACGGCTCTCCGAGCACTCCCAGGCCCTTGCACGAGCCCATGACGCAGTTGAGCGGCGGCATGCACTCGTCCGTGTAGGCGCACGCCTCGCCCTTGCCCTTCTGCGTCTGCCAGCACGCGCCTCCGCCCACGCACTTGCCGTTCTGGCAGTCGGACGAGTCGCAGTCCTGGCTCACGCCGCAGGGGCACCCGGCGCCGCCCATGGGCGTGCACTGGCCGAGGATGCAGTACATCGGCGAGGCGCAGTTGCCGTCGTCGCAGCAGGGGTTGCCCAGCGTGGAGCTCTGGCCCGTGATCGTGCAGTTCGAACACGTGCTGTTCAGGCACCCGAGCCCGGTCTGGCATTCCATGAAGGACTTGCAGGGCGTTCCCACTGCTCCCAGGTTGCCGCACACTCCCGCCTTGCAGATGAGCGGGGAGACGCAGTCGCCGTCGTAGCTGCAGGGGTCGCCCTGGTCGCTCAGGGGCCTGCACTGTCCCACGACGCAGTAGTAGGGCGAGGAGCACTCGCCGTCCGACGAGCACGACGCGTTCATGCCTCCCAGGCTGCCGATGGACATGCCTCCGCCCTGGCACGCGCCCTTCTCGCAGATGTTCGAGTTGCAGTCCATGTCCACGGCGCACGGGTCTCCGCCGCCGCCCAGGGGCACGCACTGGTTGATGATGCAGTACAGGGGAGGCGTGCAGTTCGAGTCGTCGCAGCATGCCGCTCCGTGCTGGGAGCTGGAGCCTCCGACGGAGCACTCGGTGCACTTGTTGGCCGTGCAGGCCAGCGGCGCCTCGCAGTGCTGGAACGAGGTGCACGGATCGCCCACCTTCCCGGGCTCGCGGCAGGCGTTGAGAATGCAGTAGAACTTCGCCATGCACTGGCTGTCGTTCTCGCAGAAGTCCCCTTCCATGCCCATCTTCGTGCAGATGTCCTTGTAGCAGAGGTACGGGTAGTAGCAGTCCAGGTCGCCCTTGCACGGCATGCCCGCATCGTGCAGGTGCTGGCACGTGCCGTCGATGCAGTGGTAGATCCACTCGCACTGCGAGTCGTTGGCGCACGTGGCGCCCAGTGGATAGTGCTCCTCGGCGGGCTTGTTGCGGGCCAGGGTGTTCTCGATGAGGTTGCTCACCATCTCGAACGGCACCGCGTAGTTGCCGCCGGCGATGTCGGACTCGGGCAGGAACCGCCAGGCCGCCACGCCGATCACCTCGGTCCGGTCGTTGAGGATCGGGCTGCCGCTGTTTCCGGAGTTGATGTCGGCGGTGACCTGGATGTAGCGCATGTCGCCCGTGCCCTTGTAGACGCGCGAGAGGTAGTGGGCGTCGCTGATGGAGCCGGGATTGAAGTTCAGGTGCTCCTCCTCGGAGCGCATCGCCGGGAACCCCACCACGTAGATCCTCTGGCTCGTGGCGTACTTCATGCTGTACTCGAGCGGCTTGACGTCCTTGGGCAGGCCCTCGACCTTCATGACCGAGAGGTCCGCGGCCCTGTCCGTTCCGAGCACCTCGATCTTGCTGTACTTGACCCCGGCCTCGTTTTCGATGAAGAGGTCCGTCTTCTTCAGCTCCTCGATGACGTGGTAGTTCGAGATGAGATAGGGCTTGTCCTTGTAGCTGATGACGAACGCCGTGCCCGAATAGCTGCCCTCGTTGCTCCCGATGAGGAAGACCTGGCTCTTCGCGCGCTGGAAGATGGGGCTGGTCGGTGCGTTCCTCCCGTTGTCCTTCGGCGGGCACCCCGCGATGAACAGGACCAAGATCGCGATCACCATGCTCGATCCCATGGACCGTTGCGTCATGACTTTCACTCCATTGCCTCGATTGTTGTCCCCAAGGTGAGGCCCGCTCGTGGATCGGCGAACCCGCCGTAAACCTGAGGATTTTAGAGAGCCATGTCATGCCTTGTCAAGCAGGCTCGCTGGATTTTTGTTAGAATTCCACATCTATTTTTTGATTCGATGGATGCGGATACTGGAGGCGCTGCCGGAGCGGTGATGATCTCGATCGGAACGAGCGGGTACTCGTACGAGGACTGGCGTGGACCCTTCTACCCCGAGGATCTTCCCAGGGACGCGTTCCTGGAGTTCTACTCGCGCCGCTTCGACGTCGTGGAGATCAACGCCACCTACTACGCCCCCCCCTCGGTCAGGATGATGGAGGGACTCGTGCGCAAGAGCGGCGGTTCCGTGACCTTCTGCGTCAAGGCCAGCAGGAGGATGACCCACGAGCGCGACGCTGACGACGCGCTCTTCGATGGGTTCCGGGCGGCGCTCGGGCCGCTCGTCGAGGCGGGGAGGCTGGGCGCCGTGCTCGCGCAGTACCCCCAGTCCCTCAAGCCCGACAGGAGCGGCCGCGCCGCCCTCGAGCGCGTGTACTCCGGGCTCGAGGGCCTGCCTCTCGTCTTCGAGTTCCGCGACCGCTCCTGGGCGGACGAGCGTGTCTTCTCGTGGATGCAGGGCCGCGGAGTGGGTCTGTGCTGCGTGGATGTACCGGCCATCCAGAGCCTGTTTCCTCCGCTCGTCGAGGTCACCAGCCCGAACCTTGCGTATATGCGCTGCCACGGGCGAAACGCGGCCAGCTGGTACGAGCACGAGGAGGCCTACCAGCGCTACGACCACCGGTACACCGGGCAGGAGACGCGCGAGGTTGCCGGTGCGGTGCGCACGCTCGCGAAGGGCGCCTCCGAGGTGTTCGTCTTCTACAACAACCATTACAGGGCCAAGGCCGTGGACGGGGCCGAGCGCCTCAGGCGCGAGCTCGCCACCTGAAACTCTTGCCCTGTCGCCGTGGGTGTGCTTTTCTTTGCGCCTTGTTAGGAGACCGCTTGAACAGCACGAGGATCACGGGACTCGCAGGGCTTGCGGCCGGGGCGGCGCTCATGGCGTACGTGCTCTCCAGCGTGCGCGACGGGGGCCTGATCCTCACCTGGCACTGGGCGGCCTACCCGGTGGGAATCGTGCTCGCCTGCCTTGGCTTCTGGAGCCTCTGGACGGCCCGCCTTCCCTGGAATCCGCCGCCGCGGCGGACGCGGAAGCTCGACGACCTGCATCCCAGGTTCTTCTTCGTCGAGACGTGGCGCGACATCAACCGCGAGGCCTTCGGCGTCGAGGCCGACGCGAAGAAGGGCAAGAGGAAGAGGGGCAGGGGATCACCCGCCGGCGCCGCGGCGCTCGTGGATCGCAAGGTCATCGTCGTCTTCCTCATCGCCGCGTTCACCCTCACCCTCCAGGAGTACTTCGGCGACCGGCTGACCCTGATCCGGTTCTGGCCCGAGGCGCTCCATGGCCACTACGGGGAGCTCAACGGGTTCGCCTACTGGTCGCTCTGGCGCTTCTTCGGGTACGCGGTCATCCCTGGCATCGCCGTGCTGCTCACCCCAGGCATGAGGCTGCGTGACTGCGGCGTCTCGTTCAAGGGCTTCTTCGACCACCTGTGGATCTACGGCATCCTCTTCGTCATCGTGCTGCTCATGGTCGCGTTCGTCTCGTTCAAGCCGGACTTCCAGTCGTATTACCCGTTCTACGCCCACACGCACCGCTCCTGGTTCGACTTCTTCGCCTGGGAGGGGCTCTACGCCCTGCAGTTCGTCTCACTGGAGTTCTTCTTCCGCGGGTTCATGCTCCATCCTCTCAAGCGCTCTCTCGGCGCGTACTCCATCCTCTTCATGATGGTTCCCTACTGCATGATCCACTACGGCAAGCCCTACCTCGAGGCGAACGCGGCCATCGTCGCCGGGCTCGTGCTC
>JAFDER010000198.1 GCA_019310245.1 Deltaproteobacteria bacterium | reverse complement strand
CCTCGAGCACGTACGCATTCGTCGAGCCGCGGCCGACGATCAGGGTCCCCTCCCTGCGCGCCCGGGCGACCTCGGGGATGGCGGCCACCCCCTTCGCGATGAGCCTCTTGGATTCAGCGACCGTCAGCGTGAAGGATGCCTGCATGTGCTACCCGCCGTGATGGATGTGGATGGCCTTGACGTCCGCGCCGTCCGGGATCTCGAATGAGTCGTGGTCGATCTCCGGCACGAACTGCTCGTTCACGAACACCGAGATGAGGGGGAAGTCGTATCCCATCGCCTCGAGCGCCAGGGTCACCGTCATCCCGGACCTCCACTCGACGTTCGTGTCGTTGACCCTGATCACTGATCTGCCTTGATGACCTCGACCAGCTCGGGCAGATCGATGCCGAGCGCCGCGAGAGTCTCGACCTTCGGGACGCCGTCCTCGGTCCAGCCCCTGCGCCTGTACACGGCATCGGCGAGCTTCTCGTACTGCCCCTCGCGAAAATCGCGCAGGATCTTCATCTTCTCCTCCGTGCTCTTCCCGGCGGGATCCACGCCGACGACGTCCGCGAGCTGCCCGTCGTAGCGGTCGGCGCGCGACTCGTACTCCTCCCTCGTGACCGGCCCGGCGGCGCGGTACGGGACCATGTCGTCCTTGCGCGTCCCGAAGCCGAGCATGCGGCACAGGATCCTCTGGAGGTTGTAGACGCGGGCGGACTGGTCGAGCATCTTCTGCTCGTCCAGCTCGATCCCGGTCAGCCCCTCGAAGAACTTCCAGTAGTTCCTCACGTGGCCCGGGATCTTGTGCGCCTCCTCCTGCACGGCGTTGTCCGCAGGCACCACGTCGTTCCACACGATCTTGCACAGGCCCATGAGGCCGAACCAGGTCCTGAAGAGCGGGAAGTAGTGCAGCGCCTCGGCCTTGTCCTCGAAGGTGGGGATCTGCTTGTTGACCATGTCCATGAAGATGAGCCAGGCCTCGTCGTGCTGCGGGCCCTTGATCGCGAACCCGTAGCCGCCCTGCTGGGCGAGCGACTCCTTCGTGACGTACTCGGAGAACTCCAGCCCCTTGACCTCCATTCCGATGTCCTGGAGGAAGGCCGCGTGCTCGCCGTCCTTGCCCCACTTCTCCTTCATCCACCGGATGCCCTGCCCCACGTCCACGCCGAAACCCTCGCCGTCGGCCATCTGGTGCAGCAGGGTGAGGGCCTCGTCCGCCGCGCCGAACCGGAGCTCGATCCCGCCGGTCTCCTTCGTCGTGATGACGCCCGCCTCGAAGACCTCCATCGCGAAGGCGATGGCCGTGGCGGCCGAGATCGTGTCGATCCCGTAGGTGTCGCAGTAGAAGTTGAACTCCACGCAGAAGTCGCCGTCGAAGCATCCCATGTTGGCGGCCCCGGCCGCGGTCTCGTACTCCGGACCGTCCACCAGCACCTGCTGGCCCTTGTAGGGCCCGGTCTTGAGCGTGAAGCCGTCCACCGCCTTGGCGCACGCCATCGAGCAGCCCCGCCAGCACGCGTCGGCCGCGCCCTGCGTGAAGTACTCGGCCTTGAGCGTGGTCGAGTAGAGCTTCTTCGCCTCGGGGTGCTTGCCGAACTTGTAGTTGTGGACCGGCAGGAGATCGTAGGCATCCATCACGTCGACGATGTTCGCGGTCCCGACCTCGCGCATGCGGCACTGCTTGGAGTCCAGCGTCGCCATCTCCGCGTTGACCTTCATGCCGTGGTCGCGGATCGCCTTCGCGTCGAGAGGACGGTTCTTGTCGTCGACGATCTCGATGGCGCCGGTGGGGCACACGTACGCGCACGAGGAGCACGTGACGCAGTGATGGTCCACCTCGCCGAAGGGCATGGTCAGGTGCCGCTTGATCCCGCGGCCCGCGAACTCGAGCACCCTCTCGATCATGAACTCGTCACAGGCACGCACGCAGTGGCCGCACAGGATGCAGGCGTTGGGCGCGTCGTCCGTGATCTCACTGGCGAACCGCGACGTCGTCACCCCGCACTCGCGGGCGATCATCTGGACGACGGGCACCCCGGGCCACCGGCCCAGGTACATCTCCGCCAGGATCTTCCTGTGCTGGGCGATCTCGGCCGTATCCGTCCGAACGGTGACGGGGCCGCGCACCGGGTAGTTGCAGGCCGTCACGAGCTTCTTCCTGCCCCCGTCCTCGACCTCGCACAGGCACAGCCTGCAGCTGCCGCCCGGGGTGAGATCCTTGTGGTGGCAGAGCGTGGGGACCTCGAAGCCGGCGTCCGTCACCGCTGCGAGCAGGTACGAGTCCTTCTGCACGCCGACCGTCTTGCCGTTCACGGTGATCTCCATCCTGTCCGCCATCACACCACCTCCACGGCGTCGAACGTGCAGACCTCCCTGCAGATCCCGCACTTGATGCACTTCTCCTCGTCGATGACGTGCACCTTCTTCTTCTCGCCCGTGATCGCCTGCGTGGGACACGGCTTGAGGCACGCAAGGCACCCCGTGCACGGGTCGGCCACGATGCGGTAGGTGATGAGCTCCTTGCACACGCCGGCGCGGCACCTGTGGTCCCTGATGTGCTCCTCGTACTCCTCGCGGAAGTAGCGCAGCGTGCTCATCACGGGGTTCACGGCCGTGGCGCCGAGCTGGCAGAGGCTCGTGGCACCGATCGTCCCGCACAGCTCCTCGAGGAACTGCACGTCCCCCTCCTCGCCCTCCCCCCGGCAGATGCGCTCGAGGATCCTCTTGAGTGCGAAGAGTCCCTCGCGGCATGGCGTGCACTTGCCGCACGACTCGTCCACGAGGAAGTCGATGAAGTACCTCGCCACGTCCACCATGCAGGTCTGGTCGTCCATCACGATGAGCCCGCCGGAGCCCATCATGGAGCCGGCCTCGCTCAGCGAGTCGAAGTCGATCTCCAGATCCAGCTTGCTCGCGGGGATGCAGCCGCCCGAGGGCCCGCCGGTCTGGACGGCCTTGAACGACCTCCCGTTCGGGATGCCGCCGCCGATGTCGAAGATGATCTCGCGCAGGGTGATCCCCATGGGCACCTCGACGAGCCCGGTGTTCGCGATGTTGCCCACGAGCGAGAAGGCCTTCGTGCCCGAGGAGCCTGCCCATGGATCGCCGGCCACGTCACCGGTGCCGATGGAGGCGAACCAGGACGCTCCCCTGTCCATGATGACGGGGATGGTCGCCCACGTCTCGACGTTGTTGAGGACCGTCGGCCTGTCGCGGTACCCGTACTCGACGTTGTGGACGTACTTGGCGCGCGGCTCGCCGACGCGGCCCGACATCGAAGCCATCAGGGCCGTGGACTCTCCGCACACGAACGCGCCGGCCCCCCGGTGGATCGAGACGTCGAACGCGAATCCACTCCCGAGCACGTCGGGACCCAGGAAGCCGTAGGAGCGTGCCTGCTCGATCGCCTTCTCGAGGCGGACCAGGGCCAGCGGGTACTCCTTGCGGATGTAGATGAAGCCCTCTCTTGCCCCGAGGGCGAAGGCGCCGATCAGCATCCCCTCGAGGACCGTGTGGGGATCCGTCTCGATGATCGAACGGTCCATGTAGGCGCCGGGGTCCCCCTCGTCCGCGTTGCAGACCACGTAGGGCACTTCCCCGCGCTCCCCGGCCGCCCTGCGCCCGGACTGCCACTTGATGCCCGCGGGAAAACCGCCTCCACCGCGGCCCCGGATCCCGGAGTCGATCACCTCGCGGATGACCGCTTCGGGATCGCCGGCCTCGAGAACCTTGCCGAGCGCGGCATACCCTCCCCGGGCGATGTAGTGATCGATGTTCTCGGGATCGATGATCCCCTTGTTGCGCAGCGCGATGAGCTGCTGCTTTCCGAAGAACTCGATCTCGTCCATCCTCGTGTGGACCTTGCCGGTGGCGGGATCCTCGTAGAGCAGGCGCTCCACGGGTTTGCCGCCCACGAGGTGCTGCTCGAGGATCTCGTCGAGGTCCTTGTCCGTCACCCTCTGGTAGAAGACGCCCTCGGGCTGCACGACGATGATCGGGCCGACGGCGCAGAAGCCGTTGCAGCCCGTTCCCACCACGAGGTAGTCGTCCGCGATGCCCTTCTCGGCGATCTTCAGGGCGAGCCTGTCGCGTATCGAGAAGCTCCTGGCCGAGACGCACGCCGTGCCCGTGCAGACCATGAGCATGGCCTTGTACCTGCCGAACGACGCGTTGACGCGATCCGCGATCTTGCCGAGGTCGCCTGCCTTCACCTTGCATGCACTCGCCATGTCAGTTGCTCCGCTGCTTCTTCATCATCCGCGCGATCTGCTTGCTCTGGACGTTGCCGATCACCTCGTCCCCGAGCTTCACCACCGGGGCGAGGCTGCAGCAGCCGAGGCAGGCCACGGCGTCGAGGCTGAACCGGCCGTCCGGCGTCGTGCCTCCCTCGGAGATGTCGAGCTCGCGCTCGAAGGTCTCGAGGAGCCGGGCCGCACCCTTGACATGGCACGTCGTGCCGACGCAGACCTGGATGATGGTCTCGCCGCGGGGTTCGAGGCTGAACGCCTTGTAGAAGGTCGCGATGTGGTAGAGGCGCGCCTTGCTGACGCCCGTCCGGAGCGACACCTCGTCGACCGCCGCCATGGAGATGCAACGCTCCAGGTCCTGGACGTCCTGCATCATCTCGATGGCGTACTCGGGGTCGCAGTTCCACTTCCTGACGATCGCACGGACGGCCTCGCGGTCCGTCCGCTCTGCCGCGAGATCGAGCTTGTCGGACGCGAAGTGGCTCGCGACCTTGTTCTCGGCGACCTTCCAGGGCGGAGGGGACTCGGGCGCCTTGACGACGAGCGCCTTGATCTTCTTGTCGCGGAACACGGTTCCCACGCCGCCCCGGCCCGCCTGCTTGAAGCGCGGGATCCCGCGCCTCCAGTCATAGAACGACACGTTGAGCACGCCCATGCGCACGTGATCCGCGGCGCGGCCCGCGGAGACCACGGTGACGTTGCGCTTGTCGTGTTCGTTCACGGCGTACATCTCCGTCAGCTCCTCGGCGAGCAGGTGCGAGTCGATGCTCTCGAGAGGAGCCCTGTCGATGCTCATCTCGCCCGTGGAGCCGTCGATCACCACGACGACCTCGTCGCTCGCCTTGCCGACGATCTCGAGCGCATCGAACCCGGCGAACTTGAGGTAGGGTCCGAGGTAGCCGCCCACGTTGCAGTCCATGATCGAGTCGGTCAGCGGCGAGATGGCCGTGACGAGCGTCTTGCCCGCGCCCGGAAACGAGGTCGTCCCTCCCAGGGGACCGGAGGAGAAGCAGATGGGGTTCTCGGGGCTGTCCCACCGCGTGCCGGAATCGATCTCCTGCAGCATGAGCCACAGGTCGAAGCCCTTGCCTCCGATCCACAGGTCCTTCATCTGCTGCGTGACGGGCAGGATCTCCATCGAGTTCTTGCCAACGTCGATCCGGATCACCCTGTTCGAGTAGCCCCTCTGCAGCGGGGCGGGCTCGAACGTGTATCGCGCCAGGTTCTCGTGGGCATCCCGGATCCTGGCGACGTGCTCGCTCGCCATGGGTCTCCTCCTCGCAATCCGCGCCGACTGTCGACCGGAACCCGTCACTTATATGAAATGGCCATGATCACGTCAACGAGAGCCGTGCCGCCAGACAACAGTCGAGGAGACATACAGGTTTTCCATGCTATTGCTCTGTTGTAAATATACGTATATAATGTAATCCAGGAAGGCACGCAGGCACGATGAATCGATACGAGGCCCTCTTCGAGCTCTCGCCCATCGCGCAGGAGGAGTACGACTCTGCCGGGAACATGGTCCGGATGAACAGGGCCGCACTTGACCTGTTCGGTGTCGAGGATCAGACCGAGTTCGAGCACATGAACCTGTTCCGCAACCCCCAGCTACCTCCAGGTTTCATGGAGAGGCTCCAGTCCGGCAGCTCCGTCTCGTGGGAGCTCGACTACGACTTCGACAAGGTCGTCTACGGGTCCAGCCGCAGCGGCACGCTCACGCTCCACGCCACGATCTTCTCCATCCCCGGAAAGGACGGACGGCCGAGCGGCTACCTCCTGCAGACCCTGGACATCAGCGAGCAGGCCCGATCGTCACGCGCGCTGAGCGAGAGCGCGGACCTGCACAGGAACTTCATCGAGAACCTGGAGGCGGGCTGGATCCTGTTCGACGGCTCGATGAAGCTCGTCGAGTACCGGGACACTCCCACGGGTCTGCTGGGTGGAACGGCCGAGAAGGTGATCGGAAAGAGCCTGCACGAGCTCAGGCCCTCCCTCGCGATGAACGAGAACGAGATGAACGCCGCCTTCCAGTCCATCCTCAGGACCGGGGAGCCGGTCAAGCTCCAGCAACAGAACCTGCCCGCGGACGAGGGAGGCAGGCCGTCCGGCAGGTACGTC
>JAFDER010000197.1 GCA_019310245.1 Deltaproteobacteria bacterium | reverse complement strand
CCACCGCCGCGTCGAAGTCCATGTCAGGACCCTATCACCCGAGCCCTGTCGGCCTCCAGAAGATTGAGCCACGAGTGCTTGAAACGGAGAACGAATAGCCCTTTACTATATCCATCCAGGGGCACTTCATGACATGCACGCGTACCTGCACGGCTTGGATCTGTGCACTGACGTTTTTCGCGGCCGCCTGCAACGGGAAGAGCGGACCGCAGTGCGGCAACGACAGGATGGACGAGGGCGAGGTCTGCGACGGCGCGGAGCTCGGCCCGACGCCGCCATCCTGTCTCGAGGAAGGATTCCGCGGAGGCGCAATCGCCTGCGGGGCAGATTGCCTCTCGTTCGACACGACGGACTGCAGCAGTGAGGCTGTGTGCGGAAACTCCATCGTCGAATTCCCCGAGGAGGGCGATGGCGCCCTCCCGGCGGGCGCGGACTGCGGGACCAGGGGCTTCGATCGGGGCACGATATCGTGCACGGAGTCGTGCACGCTCGACGTGGGAGCCTGCATCGTGGACTACTGCGGCGACGGCACAAGCAACGGCGAGGAGGTATGCGACGGAGCGGACCACGGTGGATCGGGATGCACCGACGCGGGATTTGACGGAGGTGACCTGGACTGCAGGCCGGACTGCACGTTCGACCTCTCCGGCTGCACGGACGGCTGCGGAAACGGCGCTCTCGATGGCGGCGACGCGTGCGACGGCGAGGACACGGGCGGGCGGACCTGCACGGACGAGGGTTTCTTCACCGGCGTTCTCGGATGTCTGGAGGACTGCTCCGGATACGACACCACCAGGTGCGAGGACGACTCGGCGGCCTGCACGGTGGATGGATCATCGCTCGGAGAGCTGGGCCTGGGCGACGCCCTGCGGGTCTCGGGCACGACGACGGGAGCCTCGGACGACGTGGATCTCTCCTGCCAGTTCGTGGTGCCTCTTCCGACCGCCGACGTGGCGTTCGAGCTGGCCATCATGGAGAGGGGACGGCTCCACGCCCGGTCCGAAAGCGCCTGGCACGTCCTGGGGCTCATGGCCGAGCCGGATGATGCCTCCGGGTGCTTCGTCACCGAGGTCGGATGTGCGAACCCCTTCTACGAGGGCAACTTCCTCGATCTGGGGAACGTGGATCCGGGAAGGTACTACCTCGTCGTGAGCGACTGGAGCGACGTCTCGCGCTCGTTCGACCTGGTCTTCACGCTCGGCGAGCCCGATGGGGAGGTTTGCCACAATCTCAGGGACGATGACTGGGACGGGGACGTGGACTGCGCCGACCTGGACTGCAGCTCGTCGATCCTGTGCTCCGGAGAGGCGTCGTGCAGCGACGGGATGGACGACGACTTCGACCGGCACACGGACTGTGCGGACCCGGATTGCACGGAAGCCCCGGAGTGCTCGGGGACCACGTGCTCTCCTGACACGGATCTGGGCACGCTCTTGCCCTACACTTCCGCGGGCACCAGCCTCGACGTCTCGGCCGAATCCAGCGACATCAACCTCCCCTGCTCCGTCTCTGACGGGCCGGATCACGTCCTGGGATTCACGCTGGCGGTGGAGGCGAAGCTGCTCGTCGACTTCGACCAGGAAGCTTCGACCGCGCACGCGGTCGCCCTCTCCCTCCCGGCCGGCTCGACAGGGGGGTGCACGGATGCCGTGTACCGGTGCATCGATCTGTCGGGCTCCACCGAAACGCCCGACCTCTTCGGCTGGTTCTCGACCGAGACGTTCCCGGCCGGGGACTACTTCCTCATCATCGAGGGCACGGCCTCGGACGCGGGGTCCGTGAGCGTGCACGTGACGGCATACGATGCCGTGGAAGCCGTCTGCGACGACGGAGCGGACAACGACGGGGACGGCCTGGAGGACTGCGAGGACACCGACTGCATCGCCACCGCGGCATGCGGCGAATCGGCGTGCCCGGAGGACATGAACCTCGGCATCCTGGAAACCGGGGATTCCATCCGCCACACCGCCGACACGTCGGCGGCCGGGAGCACGCTCAACCTCTCGTGCGCACCTTCGAACGGCGCCGACCTGGTTCATTCCTTCACACTCCCGGAGCCGGCCTACGTGTGGCTCGAAGTCGACCAGGCCCCGGGAACCGGCCACGCCGTGGCCATCGCCCTGCAGGGCGGTGCCGGAACTCCGTGCAACGAGGTGGAGCACATCTGCCTCGACCTCACCGACGCGGACGAGGAGCCTGACGCGTTCGGCTACCTCACGGTGCCGGAGCGGCTCCCGGCCGGCACGTACTACCTGATCATCGAGGCGACGGGATCCGCGGGCAGGGTCGACGTCACGCTGTCGGCCAGCAGCACGACCCTGGAGACGGACTGCGGCAACGGCCTGGACGATGACGGCGACGGCGACCGGGACTGCAGCGATGTCCAGTGCCGGGCTGACCCGGCGTGCAGGGCCGCAGGCCTGTACGAGATCTTCGGGGGAGGCGGAGGGGACGATTTCGACCTCGAGGGCACGATGCTCACGCTCACGCCCGTTGACGGACACCCGCAGGGCCATGTGTGGGCGCTCAGGGAGCATCCCGGTCTCTTTCCTCTCGTGCCAGGCTCGGGAGCGACGTCCCGGTCCCTGGCACTCGGAGACAACGATTCCATCGAAATATCGCTGCCACTCGTCCGCGATCACTTCGGGGACGTCCATACCCTGATGAACGTCTGGTCGAATGGAATCCTGACGCTGGGACCTGCCTCGACGACCGTGGGCTTCGTCGAGTCCATCGAAGACCTCTTCGCCGTACCGTCCGTGGCAATGCTGTGGGACGACCTGGATCCGGGAGCGGGAGGATCGGTGACCTACGACGAGCTGCTCGACAGGGTGGTGGTGACGTTCGACTCCGTGCCCGAGGTCGATCCCACGACCTACGAGGCCGTCGGTTCCAACTCGTTCCAGGCGGTGCTCTGGAACGACGGCCACATCGACCTGGCCTGGATAGACGTCTCGTGCACGGACGGTCTCGTCGGCGTCGGGGACGGCAGCGCCATCCTGTTACTACCGGCCGAGACGGACTTTCGCTAGCGCTTCCTGGCAGCCTCCACGGAGGCCTCGTAGACGTCGAGAAACGGCACGTCCTTCTCCTCGGCCAGTCTCCGGCAGTCCTCGTACTCCGGAACGACCTTCAGGACGCGATCCCCGAGCACGCCCTTCTTGGCCTTCACCGTTCCGTACGCGGTCTCAAGCGTAACGGTTGTTCGGTCCAGGCACAGACGGCTTCGATTCGAGTATCGAACGCCGAACGTGGAGGTGTGGGTGAGAAGAACGGATGAGATGGCGTGGAGGTCCTCCGGCCTCGCGAGTGCCGAAACCAGGATACCGGGCCTGTTCTTCTTCATCTGCACGGGGATGAGGAGGACGTCGAGAGCCCCCACGTCGAAGAGCCGGTCCATGAGCGGGGCATACGCCTCGGGGTTCATGTCATCGATGCTCGTCTCGACCTCCACGACCTCGGTCGGTGAGACTTCCGCTGCGGCCGGCTCCGCGGTCTCGGCAAGGTACGCCCTGAGCAGGTTCGGGACATTCCTCCTCGATTTTCCCGCGCCGTGGCCGGTACGCAGGATCCTGCAGGCGGGCAGGGGGCCGAACGCATCGGCGAGCGAGACGGCGGCGGCGGCGCCCGTCGGGGTCACCGTCTCGCCCGCGAGCTCCCCCTGGTACACGGGAACGCCCTCGAGGATGGCCACGGTGCCCGGAGCGGGAACGGGCAGGCGGCCGTGGGCACAGTCCACGAACCCGCTTCCCAGCGGCAGGGGGGAGCAGATCACCCGATCGGCCCGGACACGGGAGCGCGCCCAGGCGATCGCGACGATGTCCTGGATCGAATCGGCCGCACCGACCTCGTGGAAATGAACCTGCTCCTCGTCGGTTCCGTGGACCCTGGCCTCGGCGGAAGCGATGCACTCGAACATGGCGACGGCGCGCTTCTCGACGTCGGCTTCGAGCGCGGCTCCGCGAATCAAGGTGACGATGTCCGAGAGCGTCCTGCGGGGGGGGCTGCCCTCTTCCGTCGTGGTCTTGAAATCGACGGCCGCGAGACCGCTGCTGAGCACGCGACTCACGCGAGCCCTGCCTCCCGACAGGCCGAGCCGCTCGAGGACGTCGAGCAGCTCGCTCCACGACTCCTCGCCGGCGACATCGAGCAGTGCGGCGGCGGCCATGTCGCCGGCGATCCCGGCGAAGCAGTCGAGGTAGAGGATCCTCACCCGGCCTTCTCCGCGCCCCGTGCGATGAGGGCAGCCACGTAGCCGCCGTTGAAGCCTGAATCGATGTTGACCACCGAAACGCCTCCGGCGCAGGAGTTGACCATCGCGAGCAGAGCCGCGATTCCCCCGAACGACGCCCCGTATCCGATGGACGTCGGAACGGCGACGACCGGGCATGCCACCATGCCGGCGATCACGGACGGCAGGGCTCCCTCCATCCCGGCAACGGCAACGATGGCGGCGGCGCGCCCCAGCACGTCCATCGAGGGCACGATCCTGTGCAGGCCGGCGACGCCGACGTCGAAGATCTTCTCGACTCGGGCACCGGCGAACGAGGCGGTGAGGGCTGCCTCCTCGGCAACTGGAATGTCTGCCGTTCCCGCCGTGACAACGACCACGAGACCTCCCGAGACCTCCGGCACGCTCCCGAGAGTGACGATCCGGGCCGTCTCGCTGTGGGAGGCCTCGGGGTGCCTGTCCAGCAGGATCCCAGCCTGTCGCGGCTCGACGCGGCTCACCATCACCGGGGCCCCGGACGAGACCATCCGCTCGACGATGCCCAGCAGCTGCTCGTCGGTCTTCCCCGGTGCATACACCACCTCGGGCATTCCGCGCCTGAGCGAACGGTGATGGTCGACCCGCGCGTAGCCGATGTCCTCGAACGGCATGGTCCTGAGCTTCCCCATCGCCTCGTCGACATCGAGGCTCCCGTCACGGACGGCCTCGAGCAACTCGGCAAGCTTGCGGGGATCCATTGGCTGTGATGGCTGTGGTGGAGGCTACGGACCGGACCTGCCCTTGGAGCCGTACCCATCCATGGGGCTCCACTTGGCACTCTTGATGAATTTGAAGGCCTTGCGCAGGATGATCTCCTCGCCATCGTCCGATATCACCCGTACGTCGACCAGCGTGCTCTTCGAGTAGGTCGGCGTCGTGACGACGACCTTCCTCGACCCCTCGACAAACGCGGTGGGGCAGCGCTCCGTGCCGAAGTAGACGGTAATGCCCTGCTCCTTCTTGAAGCCGCTCCCCTTGATCTGTACCGTCTCGTTGCCCGACATGATACCGCTCGCGGGCTTCAGGCTGTCCAGGTGCATCTCCTTCTTGCAACCCGACACCACGAGAAGCGCCAGCACTGCCACGACCGCTGCGGATACGGTGAAGAACTTCATCCTTGTCCCCTCCTGAATTGGACGGTGGGCCGAGGCCCGCTCATTGCACGTTACTAGACACCAGTACGGTCCCCGCCGTCAAGGTTGGTTGTTCTCATCCCTGTCCTTGTCACGATGGAAGACCTCGGGCGGGGGCTCCAGGTTCAGCCTGGATGCGAGGGCCACGGTAACGGCCACCGATCTGTGCCGGCCACCCGTGCACCCCACCGAGATCGTGAGGTAGGTCTTGCCTTCCTGCTCGTACCGGGGAATCAGCCGCCCGAGCAAGCCGGAGACCTCTGTGACGAACTCCTCGGACTCGGGCATGGACATGACGTATTTCCTCACAGCCTCGTCCACGCCCGAGAGGGGGCGAAGCGCCTCGACGAAGTAGGGGTTGGGAAGAAAGCGAGCGTCGAAGACGAGGTCGGAGTCGATGGGAATGCCGTGCTTGAATCCAAACGACTGGATGCGAACATGCATCCTGCGCGGCTCGGCCCCGTGCCTCGAGACCCAGTCCCTGCCCACCTGCCGGCGAAGCTCGTGCACATCCATGTGCGACGTATCCAGGATCATGTCCGCGCGTTCCCGCAAGCTCACCGTGACGCGTCGCTCCTCGGAAATTCCCGTGAGGACGTCTCCGTACCGGGCGAGAGGATGGGGTCGTCGGGTCTCGCTGAACCTCCGCATGAGCACCTCGTCCGAGGCGTCGAGGAAGATGACCTCCACGTCGTACAGCCGGCGATCGAACTCCACGATGGCCTGCTCCACACCCTCCCAGAACTGCTGGCTTCTCACGTCGATCCCGATTCCGATCCGCGGGACGTCAGCGCGCTCGTCACACAGGTCCGCGAACGGGATCAGGAGTGCGGCAGGGAGGTTGTCGATGCAAAAGTATCCCCTGTCCTCGAGGGCCCGGAGCACCGTGCTCTTGCCGGATCCCGAAAGACCGGAAACGATCTTGATCTCGAAGTGTCGTGCCGACAATTCCTACCGGGACTTCCTC
>JAFDER010000196.1 GCA_019310245.1 Deltaproteobacteria bacterium | reverse complement strand
CCTCCCTGAAACGGCCCTCGCCCACCATCCGCCCGAGCTTGCGGTTCGTGGCCGCCACGATCCTGGTCTGCACCTCGCGCTCGCGCGAGTCGCCCACCCTCCGGATCCGGCCGTCCTGCAGCACGCGCAGGAGCTTGGCCTGGAGCGGGGGCGGCATCTCCCCGATCTCGTCGAGGAAGAGCGTGCCTCCGTTCGCGGCCTCGAACAGGCCCTCGCGCTCGGTGGCACCGGTGAACGCACCGCGCACCGAGCCGAAGAGCTCGGATTCGAGAAGGGTATCCGGGATGGCGGCGCAGTTGACCGCCAGGAACGGGCCGTCGGCGCGCGGCGAGAAGAAGTGCAGCAGCCGCGCGACCACCTCCTTGCCCGTGCCCGTGTCTCCCGTGACGAGCAGGGCGACACCCGAATCGCCTCCCGCTCCGGCGTAGAGCTTGACCTGCCTGAACACGGACCGGATCTCGGGCGAGATGCCCACGAGGAAGGGAGGCACGAACCTCCGGCCTCCCTCGGTGTGCTCGAGGTGCGCCAGGTGCACGGCGTGCGCCAGCCTCTCGTAGGAGTCCGCCACCGAGTCCGGCGCGTCCGAGAACCCGTAGCGCTTGTTCTGGTAGTCGTAGAGCACGCGCGGCGAGTCGTGCATGTACCGCGCCGCGAGCGGCAGGATGGTGGCGAAGTCGTCCTCGATCGAGAGCACGATCACGGGAGGCGGCTTCTTCGGCCAGCGCGTGCGCAGGGCCTCCAGGAAGTCCTCGCCCTGCATGTGGCCGCGCTTGAGGTGCAGGTCGAGCAGCACGACCACGTTCTCGGGCGGCGCCTCTCCTTCCGGGGAGAGGATGTCGAGGCCCTCCTCCGCCGTGGCCACGGCCTGGATCTCCAGTCCCTGGCCGGAGAGGTGCTCCTGGGCGCGCTTTCGCCAGAACCTGTCGTCCTCGACGTAGAGCACCCGCGCCTGGCTTCCCTTGTCCCTCATGCCGCGTCGATCTCCTCGATGGCCGCTCTCGCGGCCCTGGAGAGCCCGTCCGGGGTCCGCCCACCGGCCGCCTTCTCGAGCCCCTCGAGGAGCTCCCTGCGGCGCTCCTCCCCGAGGGCCGGTGTACGCGAGACGAGGAGCGTGAGCGGCGACTGGTCGTCCTCGCCCTGCATGATGGCCGCGATCTCGGCCTCGTCGGGCGAGGTCTCGCCTGCCGCCAGTGCGAGGTTCCAGAGCCTGTTGAGCAGATCGTGGCGGATCTCCGACTCGAGCCTCTCCGGGTCGACCGCTGCACCGTGTCCCCTGCCGGGGCCCGCGAGGGCCTCCTCGAGGCTCCGCGTGGTGAGCAGGTCGAAGACGTTCCACAGCACGACGCGCCGTCCCGCCGCCAGGTCGATCAGCTCGTCCACGGGCAGGTCTCTGTGGCTGCCGCCCGTGAGGATCACGAGAGGCACGGAAGGACCCGATGCCCTTCCGAGCGAGCGCAGCGCCTCCAGGTCCTCGTGGAAGAGGTACGAACCGTCATCGAGGAACCAGTGCACGGCCTCCGTGCTCCTTCTCGTGCGCGGGAAGCCCTCGCGCTTCTTGCCGTAGCCGGCGTGGATCACGATGCACGCCAGTTTCGCCGCGTCAGCGACCTCGGTGGGCGGGCGGGCGAGCACCTCGGCCTCGTGTCCGAGTCCGTCGCACCAGCTCGCGAGGTCGCCGTGCCGCGAGCCCTCGTCGTCGATGACGAGGATCCTGCTCATGCGTCCTCCGCGATCACGGCCGGGAAAACGAGCCTGAAGCGCGTGTCCCACGAGCCCTCCACCCCAATCCGTGTCCCTGAGCTTGTCGAAGGGACGCCCTCCACGTCCGCCGTCTTCGTGAACCGGCCTGCCGTTTCGTGCACGGCGCGCGTCCAGACGTCGTCATCGTCGCGCGAGGCGATCTCGATCCTGGAGCACCAGCCCAGCGCGCCCCTGTCCGTGTCGGCGAGGAAGCGCGCCAGCCCCCCCCTGCCCGAGTCGAAGGCCTTCCGGCCCGCCTCGTCGAACCCCCGGCCCGTGCTCATCTCGACGTCGAGGATCGCCTCCTTCTCATCACCCTTCCCCGTTCCCAGGCTCCATCGAAGGAGGATCGCGGCTTTGCTGCCCTGGCCGGTCCGGGCGTGACGCGCCGCCTCGTCCAGGATCCTCGCGATGATCGCCTCGAGCGCCTCCTCGGGGATGGCGATCCGCGGCCCTGGCCCGTCCGCCTCGCCCGTCTCGGCCTTCACCGCTGGATGGCCGGTCCCATCGCCTGCCTTGCGCACGATCCTGCTCGCGAGTGCCCGGGTGCCCTGCGCCGCCTCGTCCCACCTCAGCCTCAGCCTGTCGAGGTACGGGTAGATGGCGCGCTCGCGCTTTGCCAGGGGTGGCCGGAGCCAATCTCGCACCGTCTGCACGGACTGGAGCCAGACGAGTGGCCTCAGGGTGTACTCGATGTCACAGACCCGCGCGAAGAGGTCGGGCGCGTCCAGGTCGAATCCGTTCTCGTGGAAGAACGCGTTGAGGGGCTCTCCCGGCGCCAGCGCGGCCGCGAGACGGCGCGCGTGGTGTCCGGCGGCGGGGACGTGGGCGGTCGCATCGCCTAGGGCGGTCGCATCGCCCTGCTCCGTTGCGCTGAGCTTGTCGAAGCGCAGCGCCGGAGTGACGAGCGATCCGATCCGGCTCGATAGCGCCCCGAGCTCGGAGACGGCCTCGTTGCCGCCCTCGAGCCTCTCGAGCCTCTCGCTCAGCTCCGGGACGAGGGTGGACGGATCGGCCAGCGCTCCGTGCTTGCGCTCGATGGTGGCCCGCGCGGCCTCGACCTGGTCGTCGAGCACGGAGCGGAACCCCTTCACGGTCATGGCCCTCCAGCGCTTGCGCGCCTGCATCGTCAGGAGCACGGTCAGCACCACGAAGCCCGCGGTCACGGCGGCGAACACGCCCGTGAGGATCCACAGGGTCGCGATCGTGACGGCGATCGTGACGATCGCGGAGATCACCGCGGCGCCGATGGGCATGCAGCCCGGGCCGGGCCTGGATCGCACCGTCAGATCTGGAACGGGCCAGGTGGACGTGTCCCTGCACTCGCCCATGGTCCGCTCGATCTCCTTGATCGACTCCCTGCGGAAGCGCTGCAGCACCTCCCTCGGCTTCTGCGTCACCTCCGAGCCCGAGAGCACCTCCAGGTCCTCCTCGATCTCGAGCGTGATGCGCGCGGCGAGCTTCTCCACCGACTTGATGGCGGACTCGCGCACGCGTCCGTGCCTGCCCATCGCCTCGTCGATCCTGGAACCCGTGCTCTCGATCTCCTCTGCGAGGGCTCGCGCCGTCGGCTCCTCGAGCTCGAGCCCGTCGAGCACGGATCGCTCGAGCCTGAGGGCCGGACCGGAGAGCATTCCGGAGATCGCCTCGGTGTGCTGCGGCGTCCAGAGCCGGATGAGCACTTCGGTCATGGCGTCGCCGAACCGTGCGGTCTCTCCCTCGACAGGAGAGCTGCCCGAGCGCGCGTCCAGCGCGAACACGCCGCGCGGCGTGAGCCCCAGGCCGATGCACTGCTCCTCCACGAAGCCCTTGAGCTTGATGATCTCCTCGCCATCGTGCCCGGTGGATCTCAGGTTCAGGACGATGACGACCGAGTCCTTCCAGGGGCTCGGGACGATCTCCTCGAGGAAGCGCCGCTCGGGCGCGTCGAGCTGCTGGTCCGCACGGACCACGAGCACGAGGATCCCGGTCTCGGGGTGGGCGTCGAGGATCTTCTCCATCATCGCGCCGCGCGACGACCGCTCGCCCGCGCTCATTCCCCATATCTCCGTGAAGCGCACGCCGAGCCCGGCGGGCAGCGAGGGCAGGGTGGCGGCCTGGACGCGCGAGACGGGGATCGTGTGCACGCCCTTGTACCGGTCCGGGAACCTGCGCGCGAGCGAGACCATGTCCTCCTGGAACCTCGGCGTCTCGGCCGCCGTCCTCGCGGATGCGAACAGAGGCTCCTTTCGGTAGCCGAGCATCAGGTTGCCGAGCGTGGACTTGCCGCTGCCGGGCTGTCCGCACAGGAGCACGTCCACGCCGGGCAGATCTTCTGGAGGCGATCCTATCCGGTACCTCGACGAGCCGACGCGCGCGAAGCATGCGCCGCATTGATCGATCCAGCCGTCTATTTCCTTGAACAGGATCACGCGCGTCCTTGACCAGAGGCCACACTCTACGTCAGGAGGGTCGTGATCGTCACGACCCCCCGTACGAAGGGAGCGCTTCCGGGCAGTTACGTATCCGTAACGAAACAGCACCTATCGGTAACACGAATCTCTCCATCTCGTCCACTCCGGTTTTCGTGGCAGCCTGGAATAGTCTTAGTTATCGGAGTGTTGTGCCCCATGAAACCACGGAGGCAAGGATGGCACGGGGATTGAATAACTGGATGGGCATGACGAGAATGATACAGACCCATCACGCAAGACTGGACGCGATGCCCCTGACGATGGGGGGGCGGATCTCGAGGGCAGGACGCAGCTTCAGGAGAATCGTGGGGACGGCCGGAGCCACGGCGGAGCTCTTTCCGCCGGTGATGCTCGTGGGCGGGCTCGCGCTCTACTTCTACATCCTGGCCTGCATCGGGGGTGGCGGTGAAAGCGCCGCGCCGTAGATAAGGAGGACGTCATGATGAACGAATCGACCTCACAGGCAATCCTGATACGGAGCGAACCGGCCAGGAGCCCGACCTTCGTGATGAGACCATACGAGCGGCTCGTGATCGAGGACATGGCGCGTCACCGCGTCCAGCCCGGACCCGTGAGCCGCGCCCTCGAGCTCCTCGGCAAGCCCGTGGACAAGCTCACGCGCTGGGCGGCCAGCTCCGAGTCCGCGATGGTGCAGAAGGTCCACGACTCCGTGATCACGAACGTGGAGAAGGGTCTTCGATCCACGATACGGACCTCGCTCCAGCTCCAGAGCGACGGCAACGTGCTCGAGCGCTTCCGCAAGCGCGGCAACGATCCCGAGAGCCTGGCCGACGTGCGCGGCCTCAAGCTCCTCGAGATGGACGCGGTGGCCGAGAGCTACCGCTCCGAGAACGCCGCACTGCTGGGAGTCGAGGGCGCGGCCCTGGGCGCCCTGGCCACCCTGGGAACGGTGATCCCCTACGCGCAGGTCGCAATCCCCGGCATCATCGCGGCCGACGTGGCGGCCTCGATGACCCTCCTCTCGCGCTCGGCCACCATGATCGCCTCGAGCTACGGCTTCCCGGCGAGCGACCCCGTCAACATCCCTCACGTGCTCGCGGCCATGGCGCCCACGCACATGGACTCGGACGAGGGGTTCGTGGTCATGAAGGCCGCCGCGGTCGCCGAGCTGCGCGCCGCTGGCGAGTTCATGCGTCGGGTGACCGCGAAGACCGCGGTCGAGGCGGGCCGCGCCGCTGCCACCCAGGCCTCCAAGAAGGCCATCGAGCGCGGGCTCGAGGAAGTGATGAGCAAGAACACGCCCAGGCTCCTCAAGTTCGTCCAGGCCGTGGCCACCCGCCTCGGCATCGTGCTCACCGAGAAGGAGCTCGCCACGCTGGTGCCCGTTGCCGGCGCCGTGATGAACGGCGGCCTGAACATGGCCTTCCACCACGTGGGCCACATGATGGCCAAGGATTACTTCCGCGAGCAGATCCTCGTGGATCGCTACGGCGCCGATGTCGTCCACGACGGCATCCGCACCGCGATGCAGAGGTACTCCTGATGCTCGCGCGGCTCATCGACTACTCGCTCGGCTTTTCCACCCGCTGCACCGAGCCTGTCGAGGTGCAGATCCCCTCGCCCGGCTACTCCCGTCTCTGGTCCAGTCTCTCATCGGGACTCGGCCGCACGCTCGGCTTGCTCACCGGCGACTACTGACAGGATGGTTCCGACCGGCTAGCATCGCCTCTTTCCGGAGAGGGAAAGAGGTATTCGATGGCACTCTATAGATACGAGGACAAGTCACCCGTCATCGGCAGGGACTGCTTTGTGGCCGACTCAGCGCAGATCATCGGAGACGTGGTGATCGGCGACGGGTGCTACCTGGGCCACGGCGCCGTCGTGCGCGCGGACTACGGGAGCGTCCGGATCGGCGAGGGCTCGGCGATCGAGGAGTGCGCCGTGCTGCACGTGCCGCCCGACATCGTCATGACGCTCGGCGATCGCGTGACCGTGGGCCACGGTGCCGTCTGCCACGGCCTGAGCATCGGCCACGACGTGGTGCTTGGCATGGGCTCGGTCGTGAGCTGGAACTGCACGCTCGGCCCCTGGTGCATCCTCGCCGAGGGCGGCGTCCTGCCCACGAACCAGGAGATCCCCGAGGGAAAGCTCCTCGTGGGCGTGCCGGCCCGCATCCGCGGCGACGTGACCGAGGAGAACCGCACCTTCTGGACCTGGGGCAAGCAGCTCTACCGCGACCTCGCCCGCGACCTG
>JAFDER010000020.1 GCA_019310245.1 Deltaproteobacteria bacterium | reverse complement strand
ATCTCGGGCTCGCGGTTGTACGCCTTCTCGGTCTCCTTGTTCAGCAGCATGAGATCGTTCGGGCAGATGTGCTGGCAGGCGGTCTTGTCGAGCGCCTTACAACCATCACACTTTTCCGGGTTCACGAAGCTAGGCATGTGTCAGCCTCCTTTCAGCTTCTTCCAGGTAGATATTTTCCGGCCTTTCTCAGGCCATTCATTTCAAATCCACAGCGCTGGCCCCGGCATTGACATGCAACACGCACAGACCCAGCAAGCGTCATGTTTATAGAGTTAATCCCTTTGCGAGTCAAGCTTTTTCGCACATACTAAAGAGCAACAATCCGCACATGTAAACTCTGTATATTCAATCAGTTACGAGATACCATGATCAGGTGTTCAGGGTTGAGAGCCCATTTTTTCGACCAAATCGTCGACGAGCATGTCCACATCTGGTCTGGTGGGCAGAACGTCCGGAACGATGCCCCGGCTCTCGAGCGCCTGGGCGGACAACCGGCCCACGCACGCCCAGAGGGGGGGTCTCTCGAGATCGAGGAGCGCCGGCACGGCTGCAAGAACGGCGGCCACGCCGCTGCCGGACAGGAAGACGACGGCGTCCGGAGATCTGCCCGCCAGCTTGACCTCGAGCCAGCCAAGGTCGGCGGGAAGGGTGTCGTAGAGAACCAGCGTCACGGGCTCGAGCCCGGCGCGCTCGAGGTCCGTGACGAGGTCGGCGCCGGCGGCGGCGGATCGTGGCAGCAGCACGCGCCGCGGCCCGCCCACGCCGTGAGCCTTCAGGGCGCGGGCAAGTCCGAGCGATCGGACCACCTCAAGGTCGAGATCAGCGGCGATCCCGTGCCGCTCGAGCTCGGAGGCAACGGTGTGCGTGGCCGCCGCCACGACGTGTCCGGCGAGCGCGCGGGCGTCGCGACCCTGCCGCGCGAGCAGATCGAAGAAGAAGCCGACGGCGGCCGCGCTCGTGAACGCCACGGCCTCGACCGACGCGAGGTCCATGCCCACGTCGCCGCGGGCGACCAGCTGGACCACCGGGACGTCGATCACCTTCGCGCCCAGGGCCCGGAGCCTGTCGACGGCGTCGTAGTCGCGGTCCGCCGCGCGCGTGAACAGCACCGACCGTCCGGCCAGGGGCAGCTGAGGAAGCCAGTGCAGCTCCTGCTGCAGATCCACCACGTGACCACACACGAGCAGGGCCGGCGGCTTGACGTCCCGCTCCCGCGCCAGCGAGGCGATCGTCGAGAGCGTGCCCGTGACGGTCCTCTGGGAGCCGGTGGTCGCCTGCTCGACGAGCGCGGCCGGCGTGTCACCGGCAAGGCCGGCCTGGATCAGGCTCGAGCACGCGCGCTCGAGCGCGGCGACGGCCATGTAGAAGACGAGCGTGTGTCCCAGTCCCGCGAGGGCCTCCCAGGGAAGCTCCACCTCCTGGTCGCGGGAGAAGTGCCCCGTCACGAGCGTCACGCCGCGGCTCATATCCCGGTGCGTGACCGGGATGCCGGCATAGGCGGGGCCCGCGATGCCCGCGGTCACGCCAGGCACCACGACGAAGGGAATGGACGCCCTGCCCAGGGTCTGGCACTCCTCACCGCCGCGCCCGAACACGAAGGGGTCTCCTCCCTTCAGCCGCACGACGGTCTTTCCGCCGCGCGCCCGGTCGACGAGGATCTCGCCGATGGCCTCCTGGGTCATCATGTGCCGGCCCGAACCCTTGCCGACGTAGATCTTCTCGGCCGCGCGGCTCAGGGCCACGCACTCGTCGGCCATGAGGTTGTCGTAGACGAGCACGTCGCACGTGCGCACGAGCTCGAGGGCCTTGACCGTGAGCAGGCCGGGATCGCCGGGACCGGCGCCGACGATGAACACCGTCCCGACGCTCATGTCTCATCCACGAGGCTCTCGAGCAGCTCGCGCGCGCCCGTCCGGTCTCCGGAGAGCCACTTCTCCTCCGCCTCGGACTCGACGAAGGCGCGGCTCGCCTCGCCGACGCGGTCCGGATCGTCGGCCTTCACCTTCTCGCGCATCCGGCCGAGCAGCTCCACGAAGCGGCCCGCCTCTGGATCGAACACGCCGTCCAGCCTCTTGCGCAGCTGACGCGCGTAGGCCGGGCAGGCGCCGGACGTGGAGATGGCCACCTTGAGCGGGGAGCGGTCCACCACGGCGGGAAGGTAGAACGTGCACAGCTCGGGCGTGTCGGCCACGTTGACCCACACGCCGCGCCCGCGCGCGGCCCGGGCCACCTTCTCGTTGATCTCGCGATCCGGCGCCGCCGAGATGACGAGTGCCGCACCCTCGACGTCGCCGTCGTCGAAGACCCTGCCGTGCCACGTGACCTTCCCCGCGTCTGCAAGGGCCCGGACAACCTCGCCGGCCTCGGGAGCCACGATCGTGACGCGCGCCCCTGCGGCGACGAGACGCGCCGCCTTGCGTCCGCCCACCGACCCGGCCCCCACGACGAGCACGGGCGTGCCCTCGAGCTTGAGCCCGACCGGATACAGATCGGGCCAGGGACCTACTTCAGCCAACGGGCGACCTCCACGGCGTGGTAGGTGAAGATGAGGTCCGCGCCCGCCCGCTTGATGGACACGAGCACCTCGCCGATGATCCTCTCGCGGTCCAGCACGCCCGCCTTGGCGGCGAACTCGATCATGGCGTACTCGCCGCTCACGTTGTAGGCCGCCACGGGCACGTGCGTCCTCTCCTTCACGGCGCGGATCACGTCGAGGTAGGCGAGCGCAGGCTTGACCATGACGATGTCCGCACCCTCCTCGATGTCGGCGAGCGCCTCCTTGATGCCCTCGCGCACGTTCGGGGGATCCATCTGGTACGACCGCCTGTCGCCGAACTGCGGGGCGGAGTCCGCGGCGTCGCGGAACGGACCGTAGAACGCGGACGCGTACTTCACCGCGTAGGAAAGGATGGGAACGTCCTCGCGGCCGATGCCGTCGAGGGCCTTGCGGATGGCGGCCACGCGCCCGTCCATCATGTCGCTCGGGGCCACCACGTCCGCCCCGGCCTGGACCTGGCTCACGGCGGTCTTCGCGAGCAGATCGAGCGTGGGATCGTTGTGCACGTCACCCTCACGGATGACGCCGCAGTGGCCGTGCGATGTGTACTCGCACATGCACACGTCGGCGATGAGCTCGAGCGGAAAGCCCCTGTCCTTGAGCGCCCGGAACGCCCGCTGCACGATCCCGTCCTCGGCGAACGCCTGGCTCCCCGCCTCGTCCTTCTCGGCCGGGATGCCGAAGAGCATGATGGCCTTGACGCCGGCCTCCACGGTCTCTTCCGCGGCCGCGAGCAGGGAGTCGATGGTGTGCCTCATCTGCCCGGGCATGGACGGGATCGGCTCGGCCTCCTTGCTCGTCTCCTGGACGAACATCGGGTAGATGAAGTCGTCCGCGCGGATGTGGGTCTCGCGGACCAGATCCCTCATGGCGTCGGAGCGGCGCAGCCGCCGCGGTCTGTGCGTGGGAAACATCGGCTTCCTCCTTCGCTGGCGCAGGCGAGGATTATGCCCCCACACCGACGGCGCGACAAGGCGGCGGTTCGGGGCGTGCGTGGACCGGACCCGGCCGCCCGCATGGACCGGACCGATGGATGCAGGTAGGAGCAAGCACCGTGCCAGGAGGCGGAACCGACGCCATCAGGCGTGGACGGAGGGGCCCCCGACCCCGAGTGAGCGGGTCCCCCGGGCGGCATCGCCGAGGTTGGCCAGCACGAGCTCCGACCAGATCCTCGAGATCATGAACCGCCCCTCCCCGGTCACGTCGATCCCGTCGTCGTCGACGGTCACGAGGCCGATCGCCTCGAGGGTGCTGAGCACCGGCTCGAGCGCGTCGCGAAGCCCCACGCCGAAGCGCTCCTCGAACAGAGCGCGGTCCACGCGCAGGTACTTGGCTCCGACCAGCAGGGTCCTGCGCATCTCGTCGCGCCTCGAGACCCGCATGGAGCGGGCGACGGGCAGACGACCCTCGCGCAGCGCGGACATGTACGCGCCCAGGCCGGAGAGGTTCGACCAGGTGCAGCCGCAGGCGGAAGACAGCGCGCCCGCGCCGAGCCCGACCACGGCCACCCTCGGCATCCGCCAGGCGTCGATCTCGTAGCGGTTCTCGCTCTCGGGCGTGGTCGCGAAGTCTTCCGTGGAGTACCGGCGGTATCCCCGTCCCTCGAGCAGGTGCACGAGCCCCTCTTGCATCCGCACCTGCCGCCGCTCCAGGGCCCCGTGCTCCTCGCCTCTTCGCGCGCGCGATTCGAACGTGATGAGGGGAAAGGCCGTGAGGTGGGCGACTCCCGCTTCGGCGAGCCGGGCGGCGCCGCGCAGGAAGGTCTCGCACGACTGGCCCTCGAAGCCGTAGATCAGGTCCGCGCTCAGGTTCTCGAAGCCGGCCTCCTGAAATTCCGCGATCACGCCCAGGGCCCGTGCGCCCGTGTGACGCCTTCCCATGGCCTCGAGAAGAGCGTCGTCGAGCGACTGCACGCCGCAGCTGATGCGGTTGATCCCCGCCTCCCGGTACAGCGGCAGATCCCCGACATCGAGGGACTCCGGATTGCCCTCCAGGGTCACCCACAGGTCCGGGCCGTGGTCGAAGCGGGTCCGGAGCCGGCGCATGACGCGAAGGATCCGGGAGGCCGGCACGACCGACGGCGTGCCTCCGCCCAGGTACACCGAGCTGAGCCGGCGGCCCCGGAGGGCCGGCAGCCTGGCCGTGAGGTCGATCTCCGTCAGCAGGGCCTCGATGTACGCGTCGATCCGGTCCGTCCTCACCGTCCTGGCGAAGATGCAGTACCTGCACGCGGACGAGCAGAACGGAAAGTGAACGTACAGGGCGAGGGGCTCGTCCGGACGGCGTGCGGCGAGAACGGGAGCACCACGACGCCATCTCACCGCCCCGGGTCGGACACGGGCGATCACGGCCTCGAGGACCCTCCTCTTGACCCGCGCCTTGACCGCGGGGACGCTCAGAAGACGACCGGCGGAAGCAGGAAGCCTCATCACTCGGGATCGCTCCGGCGCCTGATGAGCGCCTTGACGCGCGCGAGGAGCTCTGCCACGTCGAACGGCTTGGTGAGGTAATCATCGGCGCCGCGCTCGAGCCCCAGGACCTTCATGTCCACCTCGGCGTGGGCGGTCAGGATGATGATCGGAGCGCCGATGCCCGCGGCCCGGACGTCGGAGACGAGGTCCATCCCGCTGCGGCCCGGCAGCAGGATGTCGAAGACGAGCAGGTCGTAGTCGCCGCTCGTCGCGGGACCGCGCGCCTCCGAGCCGTCGGCGATCCAGTCGACCTCGTAGCCCTCGTTCTCGAGGTTGATCCTCACCATGGTCCCGATCAGCCTCTCGTCCTCGACGACAAGGATCTTCGCGCTCATCCCGGCCTCCCTGGCAGCCAGATGGTGAAGCAGCTGCCCTTTCCAGGTCCGTCGCTCTCGGCGGTCAGGTCGCCTCCCATCCTGCGTACGAGCTCGCGGGCGATGGAGAGCCCCAGCCCCGTTCCGTGGCGCGTGGATGCGCCCTCCCTCATCGAGCGGTGGAACGGCAGGAACAGCCCCTCGGCGTCGGCCGCCTCGAACCCGATGCCGCGATCCCTGACCTGGATGCGCACCCTGCCCTCCTCGAGTCCGGCGGCCAGCATCACCTCAGGATCGTCCCCACCGTACTTGACGGCGTTGTCGATGAGGTTCTCGAGGGCCACGCGCAGACCGTCGACGTCCACCAGGACCTCCATGTCCTCCATGCCGTCCTCGAGGTCCACGCCGAGGGTCTCGGACCGGGCGAGGAACTCCCTGCGGTGCGCGATCAGGGAGTCCAGGAAGGGCCCGAGCCGCGTGAGACGCATCTTCACGGCCTTCCGGTCCGAGCGCAGCTTCCGGGCGATGAGGAGGTTCTCGACCATGTGCTCGAGCCTCTCGGTCTCGCCCAGCCCCATGTTCAGCAGCTCGTCCCGCCTATCGTCGGGCAGGTTGCCCGCCGCCGCGGTCTGCAGGAGGCTCTTGATCCCGGCGAGGGGGCTCTTCATCTCGTGCGTCACCGAGGAGATGAAGTTGCGCGTGGCCTCGAGCCTCTGCCGGTCCTGCTGGAAGAGCCTCAGCAGCATGACCATGCACACGCCGAGCAGGATGAACAGCAGCGCTCCCTCGCCCATCACCATGAACAGGCGACGCTTGTACCGCTCCCGGATCTCGAGCTCGCTCACCTTGCGGTCCGGGCAGTCGACGAAGTACGGATCGTCGAGGCCGTACTCGTGCGAGGCCAGGACCCACCTCAGCTCCAGCTCCTTGAGCGCCGCGTCGCGCTCTGCCCGGATGGATCGGTGGATGAGCAGGGTCCACCAGGCGCTCAGCGCCACGAGCAGCAGGAGCGTGGCGCCGAAGAGAATCTTGTAGCCTTGCTTCCTCACCCCACGCCTTCCGCCTGCCGCGCCACCTCCGCCACGAGCGTGCGCACCTGCTCGTCCGTGTGCGCGGCGCAGAGCAAGACCACCTCGTAGCCCGAGGGCGGCAGGTAGAGGCCGCGGTCGAGCAGCGCGTGGTAGGCGGCGTTGAACCTCTCGATCGCCCTGCCCGAGACGGCGTCGGCGCGTCGCGGCACCTCGCACTCGTCGAGATGAAACCAGATGAGGGATCCGATCCGGCGCGCCCTGAGCCAGGGCCGGCCCTGCGCGTGCTCGTCCATGGCGTCGTCGAACGTCCGGCCGAGCGCCTCGAGCCTCTCGTAGACGCCCCCGCCGCGCAGCACGTCGAGCGTGGCGAGCCCGGCCGCCATGGCCACGGGGTTGCCCGAGAGCGTGCCCGCCTGGTACACGCCACCCTCGGGGCTGAGCAGCTTCATGAGCCGGCGCGGACCGGCCACAGCGCCGACGGGCATGCCACCGCCGATGATCTTGCCCAGGGTCACCAGGTCGGGCTCGATCCCGACCCGGGCCCCGTACCCGCCGTAGTGCAGCCGGAACCCGGAGATGACCTCGTCGAAGACGAGGAGCGTGCCGTGCTCGCGCGTGAGGGCGCGGAGCCGCTCGAGCCACTCGGTGCGCTGCTCGAGCAGGCCGTTGTTGCCCGGCAGCGGCTCCACGATCACGCAGGCCAGGTCCTTGCCGCGCCGCTCGAAGGCATCCTCGAGCACCTCGACGTCATCGAAGGGAAGCACGAGCGTGTCGCGGGCGAAGCCCTCCGGCACACCGAGGCTGGAGGAAGTGCCGAAGGTGGCGAGCCCGCTCCCCGCCTTGACGAGGAGCGCGTCGGAGTGGCCGTGGTAGCCGCCCTCGAACTTGAGGATCGTCGATCGGCCCGTGGCGCCGCGCGCGATCCTGAGCGCCGTCATCACGGCCTCGGTGCCGGAGCTGACCATCCTGGCCTGCTCCATGGACGGGAACGCCTCGAGCACGCGCCCGGCCAGATCGGCCTCGGTCGCGTGGCAGGCCCCGTAGCTCAGGCCGCGTCCCGCCGCCTCGCGCACGGCCTCGACGACCGCGGGGTGCGAGTGGCCCAGGATGAGCGGCCCCCATGACAGGCAGAAGTCCACGTAGTCGTTGCCGTCCACGTCCGAGAACGTGGCGCCCTCGGCGCGGTCGATGAACACGGGCGTGCCTCCCACCGAGCGGAACGCGCGCACCGGGCTGTTCACGCCTCCGGGCATGACGCCTGAGGCGCGATCGAAGAGCTGTCTCGAGCGGGTCCTTTCCATGATCACCCCTTATCCATGGTTCACGGTTCCTTTTCAACCGTCGCTGCGGCAAGGGCGCTGAGCCAGTGCTCCGGATCCGGACCCGGCTCCTCGATGCGCTTCGCGCCCAGGTCCTCGAGCGCAGCCGTGGTGGTGGGGCCGATGGACACGAACGCACACTCGATCATCCAGGGCATCGCCGCGACGAGCCGGCCGGCGGCCGAGGGGGACGCCACGAACACGGCGGCCACGGGGAAGGGCTCGAGCGACGGCACGTCAGGCGCGTCATTGGCGTAGACCGTGAGGGAACGTACCTCGATGAAAGCGTCGCGAAGCCCCTTCTCGAGGCCTCCGGCGCGCTTCTCGCCTCCCACGCTGACGACGACGGCGCCGCGTTCGACCCGGTCGGCCAGGAGCGCGGCGAGCGCCGCGCCGCGCGGCGGATCCGCGATCAGTGTGGGCAGAAGACCCAGCGATTCGAGCTCGGCCGCCGTCGCGCGTCCGACGGCGGCCACGATCGCCTCCCCTGGATCGGGGCTCCCCTCCCAGCGCGCCCACCCCCGGGCGGCGTGCCTGCTGGTGAACGCCACGGCGCCGATCTCAGGGATCGCCCCGAGCTCCAGGAGCTCGGCGGGATCGGGATCGCGATAACGCGTCGCGACGCACGGGATCTGCCGCACGGGCACTGCCCTGCGCTCGAGGGCGTCGGCCAGCGCCTCGTTGTCCGCGGCCTCGCGGGTCAGCACTACTGCCGGGCGGGAGCGCATATTCCCTCGTCGCTCATGGACTCGCCCGGGCCGGGGCAGCCCTGCTCGAACCAGGACCTGGCCGCCTCCTCCACCTGGACGGCGGGCCCGGTGTAGCGCTGCAGCCTCCAGGTCCCGTCCCGCGCCGATGCTCCCACCGAGGCCTGGACCACGCCCGCGCCGCCCGCGTCACACACCCAGGCCGCGAAGGGCGCGTGGCACCCCCCGCCGGCGAGCACGAGAAGCCTCCTCTCGAGCTCCACGCTGCTCCGGGTGGCGGCATGATCGAGGCACGAGACGGCCTCGAGCACGAACGCGTCGGCGCTGCGCACCTCGATGGCGACCGCGGCCTGCCCCGGAGCGGGCACCCATGTGGCGGGATCGAGGTCGTACATCACGAGCGGGCTGACGTCGAGCCCGAGTCGGGCGATCCCCGCCCTCGCCAGCACGATGGCGTCCACGTCGCCGTCCACGGTCTTGCGCACGCGCGTCGGCACGTTCCCCCGCACGAGCACGGCCTCGAGGTCCGGCCTCAGGGCGCGCAGTGTGGAGCTGCGCCTCAGGCTGCCCGCGCCCACCCTCGCCCCCCGTCTCACGGGGAGGGGGAGCGAGGCGTCGAGGGCCTCCGGCCTGACGAGCAGCGCGTCGTTCGGATCGTGGCGCTCCAGGATGGCACCGAGCTCCAGGCCCTCCGGCTGCTCCACGGGCAGGTCCTTGAGCGAGTGCACGGCCAGGTCCACGCGGCGCTCGAGGAGCGCCCTCTCGATCTCGCGGGTGAAGAAGCCCATCGTGCTCTGGCCCTGCAGCGGCACGTCCTTGAGCTGATCGCCGGACGTCTTGATGATCTCGATCTCGCAGGGAGCCGTGAGCTGCGACCGGACCCACTCGGCCTGCCACAGGGCCAGGCGGCTGCCCCGCGTCCCCAGCTTCAGGACACGTCCGTCCATTCGTCGTCCTCCTCCCCGACAAGGGACCTCTTGATGGCCCCGAAGATCTCGTTCGTGTACGCGAGCACCATTCCCTTGAGGCCGAAGGCGAGGTGCGTCCTCTGCGACTCGTCGAGCCCCCCGACCTTGTTCTCGAGATAGGCGGGGATCTCCTCGTTGACGAACCGCTCGTGCCTGCGCCGCACCTCGTCGTAGATATCGACGACGGACCCCTCGCGCGCGAACATGGTGAACTCCTCGATCGCCTTTGCCACGAACCTCTCGGCGGCCTGCTGGTGCCGCTTCTGCTCCTCGGGAGACGGACTGCCGACGGGATCCGCCCTGAGGTCGTCGAGCCCGGCACGCGTTGCCCCGGTGCGGGGGTCGAGCGCCTCCACCTGCTCGGGGATCCCGAGGTCGAGGACGAGGAGCCGCCGGCCCGGATCCCTGCCCTCGAGCGTGGAGGTCTTGACCACGTGGTGAGGCGCAGAGGTGCAGATCACCGCCGCATCCACCTCGCGCAGAACGGACGAGAGCTCGCGAATGGACCGGACCACCTCCTCCTCCCCCCTGGGGATGGACCGGTTGACCGGGATCACCCTCGTGTCCCTGTCCTGCTCGAAGAAGCCGCGCACCAGCCGGCCGATGGCGCCCAGGCCGACGACCGCGACCGTCCCGGAGGCGCCGCACGAGCCGAGCCAGTCCTTGACGAAATGGTGGGCGAGGGAGTGAACGCCGACCGCCGGCCCGCCGATGCACCCCTCCTGCACGGCATCCCTGACGAGACGGCCCGTGATGGAGCCCAGGCCGTTGAGGAGCCTGGACGACGTCCCCAGCTTTCTGGCTTCTTCGAGGGCGCCGAAGAACTGCGTGGCGATCTGCCTCTCGCCCACGACGAACGACTCCTGACCGATGGAGACCGAGAAGACGTGCCGCGCCGCAGCCGTGCCCACGTGGACGTAGGGCTCGATGCCGCTGCCGGCCCCCCGGAACCTCTCGAGCATCTGGGCTCGCAGCAGCCCCGCCGCCCAGGCGGGCTGGTCCGTGGAGACGATCCACTCGGTCCGGTTGCAGGTGTTCAGATCCACGAACCCGTCCGCGCCGGCGGTCCTGGCGAGATCCTCGACCAGGCTCCTTCTCTCGTCCCCCTCGAGCACGAGCCGCGATCGCCACCTGCTGGAGGCCCGGCGGAAGTCGCAGCCGCACACGGCGAGTGGAAGCTGCTGTGCGACATCATTGACCATCGTCATCTCCGTCCGGCCTCCAGGACGACCGCGTCCGCCGCCGCCATGCCCGAGGCGACGGCGTCCTTCAGTCCGACGCCTCTGAGGTAATTGCCCGCAAGATGCATTCCAGGCAACCCCTCGAGTGTGTCGCGCAGCTCCTGCATCCTGTCCAGGTGCCCGTGCGTGAGCTGGGGAATGGCCGCGGCGTAGCGGAGCACGCGCACGTGGTCGGGCCGGCGGTCGAGGCCGACGAGTCTCTCGAGGTCTCCGAGCACCGTGTCCAGCAGGTCCCCGTCGTCGAGCTCGAGGGCGTCCCGGTCGAGCATCCCGCCCACGAAGCCCGTCAACAGGTCTCCTCCATCGGGCGCCCGGTCGGCGAACATCCTCGAGGGGAAGAGCACGCCCAGCGTGCGAAAGCCCTCGCCGCGCGGCACGAGGAAGCCGAACGCGTCCGGGATCTGTGCGGCCCTTTTTTCGTAGCACATGTGCACCATGGCGACGGGAGCGAGCGTGACCGAGGCCAGGACCTCCCCGAGCCTCTGATTCACGGGCTCGAAAAGAGGCGCGGCGCGGTGCGGAGGCGCGGCCATGACGAGGCGTCGGCAGGACAGCGTGCGGCCGCCCACCTCGACGCGCCACCCGTCCCCGTCGCGGGCCACGGCATCGACGGCCGCGCCGAGCTCGAGGCGGTCGCCCAGCACGTCGGCCGCCGCCCGGCTCATCGTGCCCATGCCTCCCCTCAGGGAGAAGAGGCCCTTTCTGCGGGGAGGCGCGGCCGCTCCCAGGGCCCTGCGCCTCCGCCTGCGCTCGCGCATGAGGCTCACGCCGCCGCGGATCATCCCCCCGTGCTGCTTCTCGAACCCCCAGAACAGGGGAAAGGCCGCGGGCGCGGACAGGGTCTCCGGGTCGCCGGCGTAGATCCCGGAGATGAACGCGCCGGCGAGCACCCTCGCGGCCTCGGGACCGAACCGGCGCTCGAAGAACCGCGCCGCGGAGTCCGACTCGTCGCCCCGCGTGGTGCGCAGGGGCTCGGTGATCAGATCGAGCTTGCCCCTGAGCGAGAGGAGATCGCTGCGGATGAAGCTCAGGGGGCCCGTGAACGCCTCGTGCAGCCTGCCGTCGCGCACGATGAACCTCACGCCGCTCGTCTCGAGGGCGGGCATGAGGTCGGGGGCCGCACCGGTCTCGTCCGCCAGGGCAAACACGTCGTCCGCCGACGCCATGAACGTGTGCGGGCCGCGCTCCATGCGAAAGCCCCGGTCGCTCAGGGTGCGCACGTTGCCGCCCGGCTCGTCGTGCTCCTCGAGCACGCGCACGTCGAGGCCGGCGGCGACGAGCCTCACGCCGCAGGCAAGGCCCGCGATGCCGCCGCCGCAGACGATGACGTCATCCACGCGCCACCTCCCGGCGAACGAGCCTGGCCAGCATCGCGATGAACGAGGCGTGCATCCCCGGCGAGGGGACGCGGTGAAAGTCTCCGATGCCGTGGATGCCGGCCGTCTCCCGCGCCTCGAGGTCGAGCTCCACGAGCGTCTCGAGGTGCTCCGAGGTGAACGAGACGGGCACCACGACGACGGACCTCACGCCCGCGCCGCCGAGCCGCCGCAGCGTGTCCTCGAGGCTGGGCCCCACCCAGCCCACGGGTCCGACCCGGCTCTGGAAGGCGAGATCCCAGTGCACGCCCTCCGGTAGCGAGCGGGCCAGGGCGTTCGCCGTGCGGTGGACCTCCTGTACGTAGGGATCTCCGCGCCGCACGCTCCGCTTCGGAACGGCGTGCGCCACCATCACCACGTGCGCATCTGCGCGGGCCCTCTCCAGGACCTCGCTCGTTGCGTCCGAGAGCGCACGGATGAACCCGGCGTCGACCGGGTAGGAGGACACGTGGGAGACCCGGACGCCCCGGGCGCGTGCCGCGCTCGCGAGGTCCGCCCGCGACGAGTCGCTGGTGGTGAACGACCGCTGGGGATAGGTGGGCACGGCCACCACCCTCTCGACGCCCCTGGAGGCGAGATCCTCGATCACGGCCTCTGCGCGCGGCTCCGTGTAGCGGAACACGTGCCGCACCTCGAACCCCTCGCCCAGCAGTCGCGACAGGGCCTCGACCTGTGCCTCGGTGTAACCGTGGATGGGGCTCGCGCCGCCCAGCAGCCGGTAGCGCTCCCGTGAGGAAGGCGCGCGCCGGCCGGCGATGAACCGTGCGAGCCCGGGCCGGATGAAGGAGGGGACCGGCAGGATCGCGGGATCGGAAAACAAGCTCTCGAGGAAGGGCTGCACGGCCTCGAGCCCCTCAGGTCCGCCCATGCCCATGAGAGCGACGCCCTCGGGTGATTCTCGCCGCGTCTCCTCCATGCCTCACATCACAGCGTCCGCGAGTAGCGACGCTCGGCCGGATCCTGCTCCAGGTAGCGGTCGAACGTCATGCAGACGTTCCGGATGAAGGGCCTGCCCTCGAGCGTCACCTCGACGCGGCCGTCCCCTTCGCGCACGAGGCCGTCGCGGATCATCGGCTCGAGCCGCTCGAGATCCGCCTCGACGAGCCCCGGGCAGTCCAGGCCCCAGCGGGACGACAGCGCGGAGAGGTCGACGGCGAAGTTGCAGAAGAGATCCAGGATGAGGTCCCTGCGCATCTCGTCCTCGGGATCGAGCAGGAACCCACGGACCAGGGCGGAGCGCGAGGAGCGAACGGCGTCGCGCCATCCCTCGAGCGTGCGGTCGTCCTGCGCGTAAGTGGAACCCACTCCCGAGATTCCCGACGCCCCGAACGCGAGCTGGTCGAGCCCGCGGCCCGTGGTGTAGCCCATGAAGTTGCGGTGCAGGGTGCCCTCGAAGAAGGCCCGGGCCAGGCGATCGTCGGGGCGTGCGAAGTGATCCATCCCGATGGGAAGATACCCCCCCTTGATCAGCGCCTCGGCCACGGTTCCCTGGATCGCCGCCTTGAGCGCGGCGTCCGGCAGGCCCAGCGGCTCGAGCTTCTTCTGGTGCGGCTTGAGCCAGGGCACGTGAGCGTAGTTGTAGAGCGCGATCCGCGTGGGGCCCAGCTCGAGCGTCTTCGCGGCCATGGAGGCCGCCGTGTCCTCGTCCTGGCGGGGAAGCCCGTAGATCAGATCGAAGTTGATCTCCATGCACCCGCGGGAACGCAGGTGGTCGACCACGGCCTCCACCTGCAGGCCGTCCTGCGTGCGGCGCACCGCCTCGAGCACACGCGGGTCGAAGTCCTGCACCCCCAGGCTCAGCCTGTTGAACCCGTGCGCCAGGAAGATGTCGAGCTGCTCGCGCGTCACGGTCCTGGGATCGAGCTCCGCGCTCAGCTCCGCGTCACGCGCGATGCGCCAGCGCTCCTCGATCCCGCCCAGGAGTCGCTCCAGGTCCGCGGGCAGGAGGAAGTTCGGCGTGCCGCCGCCCAGCGCCACCTGCCTGACGGGCCGCGCACGCTCCACGATGGAACCCACGAAGTCCATCTCCGCGAGCAGGTCGTGCACGTAGGGCGTGGCCCGGGCCGGATCCCTGCGGATGTGCGTGTGGCAGCCGCAGAACCGGCACAGCGTGCGGCAGAAGGGGATGTGCAGGTAGAGCGAGAGCCCCGGATCCTCGGCCAGCGCGTTGCGCTCACGCCAGCGGCCGTACAGCTCGTCGAGATCCACGGCGCCGAAATGTGGCGCCGTGGGATAGCTCGTGTAGCGGGGGCCCCTGACGGCATACTTCTCGATGAGGCCGGCGGGGATCCGCCTCGGGTCCGCGCTCCTGAGCCAGGCGTCGAGGTCGCGGGGATCGGAATCCGTCACGCACCGCCCTCCTGCACGCTCCGGACGAAGGCCTCGACGGCCTCGACCGGTGTGGGCGGGAGCACGCCGTGGCCCAGGTTCACCACGTGGCCCCGGCCGCCGGTCTCGGCCACGAGAGCCCTGACGGACTCGCGGACGCCGTCGAGCGGTCCGAAGAGCCGGATCGGATCGAGGTTGCCCTGGAGTGCCACGCGGCCGCCCACCCTCTGCCTCGCCTCGGACAGGCGGACGCGCGCGTCCACGCTCAGGACGTCGCAGCCGCTGCGCGCCATTGGCTCGAGCAGCCCGGCGGCGCCGTTGACGTAGAGGATCAGGGGAACGCCCAGGGCGTGCACGCGCTCGGCCACTGCCTGGACGGCCGGCAGCGCCCACCTCTCGTAGTCCCCGGGGGCCAGCCTCCCGGCCCACGTGTCGAAGAGCTGCACCACGTCGGCGCCCGCCTCGACCTGCATGCAGAGCAGGTCGGCCACGGCCGTCGACAACCTCTCCAGCAAGGCCTCGAGAACCTCGGGCTGGTTGTAGCCCAGGGACTTGATCTTCACGAGCTCGGCGGAGACCTTCCCCTCGACCATGTACGAGGCCAGCGTGAAGGGTGCACCGGCGAACCCCACGAGCGCCCGGTCGTCGAGCTGCGCGCGCACCAGGCCGAGCGCCCGGGCGAGGTAGGACCAGTCCCCCAACGCGTCCACGACGCGGAGCCTCTCCACGTCCTGCATCCCGGTCACCAGCGGCTCCAGCACGGGCCCGCCCTCGCCGTATCTCACGCCCACGCCCATGGCGTCGGGCACGATGAGGATGTCGCAGAAGATGATGGCCGCGTCCATCCCGAAGCGGCGGATCGGCTGGAGCGTCACCTCGGCGGCGAGCTCGGGCGTCCTGACGAGCGTCCAGAAGTCGCGGTCCTTCTTGATCTCGCGGTACTCGGGCAGGTAGCGGCCCGCCTGCCTCATGAGCCAGACCGGAGGTCTGTCCACGTCCTCACACCGGCAGGAGGCAAGCATCCTCTGTCTACCGTTCATGGCATCCACTCATCAACCCATCTGTTAACGCGGAAGACAACATCGCACAAGAGCATACCCCGGTCCCTTCAGGGGATCGCGCGGGAGGTGGAAGGAAAAGAGGCGCCGGGCCCTCTGACTGGAGGGACCACCCAGCGCGCGAGCAGACAGCCCGACGCCCGCTGAATTCCACACGCAAGAGTGATGCCTCGGCCGGCCATCCGGAGTGGATTTCTCTCTTGACCTTGACGTCGACGACCTCTTGCATTATATCAGAGTTATCAGGTCTGATTACTAGGAAATAGGTGATGATTGTATCCACAAAAGGGCGCTACGGGACGCGGGCCATGCTCGAGCTCGGGCTCAACTACGGCAACGGTCCGGTCTCCATCACGAAGATCTCGAGCAGGCAGGACATCTCGTACAAGTATCTCGAGCAGATCGTGAAGCGGCTCCGCGAGGCCGGGCTCGTCCAGAGCGTCAGGGGGGCCGGAGGCGGCTACCTGCTCGCGCGGCCTCCCTCGCAGATCAGGATGAGCCACATCATCGCCGCCCTGGAGGGCAAGCTCTCGGGCATGCCGTGCATCGACGACCCGGGCACGTGCCACCGCTCGAGCATGTGCGCGAGCCGGGACGTGTGGACCCACCTGGAGAACAAGATCGTCCAGGTGCTCGACTCCATCTCGGTCGCCGACCTGGTCGCGCGGCACCGCGAGAAGCAGGACAGCCTCGCGAGCAACTTCGCCATCTGAGATGACCCCGGCCCCAATCCCAGGAGACGTGCCATGATCGGAGAGACGACGAGAGAGATCCTCTGCAACGCCGGTCTCACGCCCATTCCCATGAGCGAGATCGAGGAGCTCCGCACCCCGCATGCCCGCATCTGGCTCAAGAGGGAGTGGACCGACCCCGAGGGCCTGGACCCGCTGCGCTCCATCAAGAGGAAGCCGGCCTGCTTCCTGTTCGGCGACGTGATCGAGAAGAAGTACGTGGACTCGGGCAAGCTGCTGATGAGCGCCACGTCCGGCAACCTGGGCATCGAGATCGGGCTGCTCTCGTTCGAGGAGGACTTCCCGTTCTTCGCCGTGGTCCCGGCCGCCATCCCTGAGTACAACCTCAGGGTCCTGACCACGCTGGGCATCAACGTCATCCAGACGCAGGAGCAGGAGACGTGCCCGCGCGAGTTCACCGTGTTCTTCGCCCGCGGCTACGCCCACGAGTTCCACCACAGGCTCGTGAACGTGGAGCAGTACTACTCGTGGCTCAACCCGCTGGCCCACTCAGTCACGACAGCGAAGGAGATCTTCGAGGGCTGGGACGGGAAGGTGGATCACGTGGTGGCGTCCGTGGGCTCGTGCGGCACGATCTGCGGCATCCGCCAGTACCTCATGGTCTCGGGCCTCGAGGCCACGGCCACGGGCGTCCAGCCGGCCTTCCAGCACGGCGTGCCCGGCACACACATCATCAAGGGCGACTGCAAGTGGTCGCCAGAGAACTACTCGCCCGCCGTGCTGCCCGGAGATGACATCCACACGGCCGACTCGGTGGACACCTACGCCTTCACCGCGAAGCTCTGGCAGCTCGGGATCCCGGCCGGCCCCTCGACGGGCATGGCCCTGTCGCGCGCCTTCGCAATGGTCAAGGAGGGGGTCAAGGGCGACATCGTCGTTCTCTCGCCCGACTCGGACTTCAAGTACACGGACCTCATCCCCGAGAGGCTCCAGCTGCTGGGCGAGGAGATCACGGCGCGCCATCCCGAGCTCGAGCTCGAGGACGCGATCGACGACTACACCCGCCATCTCGAGAATCGCGGGGGTCTCGAGCGCATGCTCGCGCGCGTGCGCGAGTGCTACTCCCCGCCCCGCGAGGGCCGGATCTTCGGGGTGAGCGACATCGAGGACATCGTGCTCAGCAACACCTTCGAGCTCTCTGCGGGAATCTGACTGCTTCAAACCGGCCCTTCGACAAGTCCGATCGCCTGGCTCAGGGCAAATGAGGCAAGGGGGGTTGCACGCCGCCGTGGCCGAATCGGCCAGGGAAGCGTGCAAGCAAGGTGTGAGAGGATTGTCTATCTACGGACGGGTGCAGGTCAGCGCGGGCGTGCACCCGAGGTCGTCGTACGAGTCGCGCAGGAGCTGCATGGCGTACTTCGGATTGTGCACGCCGTGCGAACCGTCTCCCTCGACGAGAACGTAGTTCCAGATGGCCCCCCGCTCGGCATCGGTGACGGAAGTGTCGTTGAAGCCAGAGCTCTTGAGAGCACCCGTGCCGTCGTCAAGGAAGGTGTTCGTCGTGATGAGACAGGTCTCGATCGCGTCGAGCATGTTCGCGATCTCGCTCTGGATCCCGGTCGTCGTGGAGTCGCAGTCCCACCCGTCGCCGGTCGCTCCGGGCGGCTGGCGGTCGAAGGTGGTGAGCCCCGAGTGGCAGGAGCTGGTGTTGCAGGAGTAGAGGTTCTGGTGCGTCGTTCCGCCCGTGTCGGTGAAGGACATGTTGAAGGTGTGGCCGCCCATCTCGGTCTGGACGCAGTGACCGTGGCTGCACGTCTCGTTCGAGTCGGTGCACGCGGTGCTCGAGCAGTCGGCGCCGGAGCCCGTGTTCATGTGGCAGTCCACGCACTTCTCGCTTGTGAGCGCGGCGTGGGCCGACGTGCCATAGGTCTCTCCGGTGTACTCGTATCCACCCTCTCCCTCGAGGATGTCGGCCTGGCCGTTGTGGTGCGGCCCGCGCGACTTGTTGCCCGCGACGTAGTCGGCGAAGTACGCGGCGTCGCGCTTGTTCGAGTGGCAGTAGTAGCAGCCCGCGGCGTACTCGGCGTCCGTGCTGAAGCCGGCGGGGGAGTCCACCTCGCCCACGAAGCGCAGCTGGTGCGACTTCATGACGCCGCCGCCGCCATCGAACGGATGCGTGAACCCGTGCGGGTCGTGGCAGGCGGCGCAGCCGATGGGCTGGGCGTTGCCGGGCTCGAACATGTTGGCGGTCATGCCGACAGCGGCGTCGTTCGGGAAGACGAGATCCTTGCCCTGGTCCATTCCCACGACGAATCCCTGGCCGGTGTGGCAGGGCGAGCACCCGGAGCTTCCTCCCATGTGCGCCTCGGGCTTCTTGGCGTGGGCCGAGAGCGCCCACTCGTTGGGCTGGGGGTGGCACTGTTTGCAGTTGCCCGGCCACCAGCTCATGTGCGCATCGGCCGGCGGGTGGTTCGAGCCCGGGCCGTGGCAGGCCTCGCACTGGATGTTCATGACCGTCTGGGCCGGCATGGTCGAGGTATCCGAGAGGAACTCCCCGATGTTGGCGTAGTTTGCATCCAGGTACGCACCGACAGACATGGCCGCCGGATTCCAGCCCGATGCTTCCATCATGTCGTCGAAGCCGCCGTTAGAGCCGGACTCGTCGTAGGCCGTCGTGTGGCACGGCATGCAGTAATCCGAGGAAGCTGAGTAATAACCGAAGCTCAACTGGAACTTCGTCGCGTGCCCGGTGAGCATGTAGTCGCTGTAGACGGCCTTCTCGACGCCCACCACGGCGGGATTGTCGTGGCAGCTCGCGCAGGCCGCCTGGCCCACGTACGTCCCGGCGTAGACGTCGATGCTGCTCGCCTGGGTGGCCGTGGCCGTGGTCACGGTCAGCCCGACGGCGTAGATGCCGGGCACGTCCGTGCGGAAGCGGCCGAACTGACTCTCGGTGGTTCCGAACGTGCGCGGCGTGGTCCCGGTGGAATCGCCCGTGGACGTGAACTCGAGTGCGGCTCCTGAGCCGGGCGGTCCGGAGAGCGTCCAGGCCCAGCCTGTTACCGTCTCCTCGGCCTCGTCGTGATCCGCGCCCGTGACGTAGACGTACTGACCGATGCCCACGTTGCGCAGGCCATTGGTGTTGATCGTGGTGGTGTCGCCG
>JAFDER010000195.1 GCA_019310245.1 Deltaproteobacteria bacterium | reverse complement strand
CGTCGGTCGAGAGATCCTGCGACCCTCCCCCGCCTCCCCCGCACGAGAGTGCGAAGATGCAAAGAAACATCGTTGTCAGGCTCATTGCTCTGTACATCGTCCTCCTCCTTCTCCTTGGCATTGGTCCTCGTTCCAGGATCGTATCGGGGTCTGACCCCCCCGGGGTCTGACCCCCACTACTCGATGGGGCGGCGGATCTCGAACAGCCCCCTGAGGTTCTCGGTCGTGGAGATGAAGCGGAAGCCCAGGGGCGCGCTGGAGTCGTTGGCCATGGCCCACAGGGTCCAGCGGTAGTTGTAGCCGCCCACCAGGGCGTCGCCCGCGTACGTGGTCTCGGTGGTGTGGTTCGGGTAGGTCTCGATGGGCGCTCCGTCCGTGTCGAACCCGCCCCAGACCACGTTGCCGAACACGTCCAGGACCTCGATGGCGTAGCCCTGCGTCGAGCCCGGGTAGTCCTCCCACGTGAAGACCGGCGTGTCGGACAGGCCATACGTGACGATGGTGATCGTGTTGTCGTCGTGCACGCACGGCTCGTCCGCCCAGACGCCCGTCATGGAGATGGCGTTCGTGATGTTGAACACGGTGTCGAGCTCGACCGGGGCGCCGGACACGGTCACGTGCTGGATGGCCGTGTGCGCGAGCTGGGGGTCGGGGTCGAGCACGTTGCAGTCGTTGTCGTACGTGGCGTACACGTCGTACTCGCCGTCCGGCACGTCATCGATGATGAAGTCGCCTTCGGCCATGACGCGCAGGCCCGGCACGGCCTCCTGCGTGCCCGGGTAGAACAGGACCACGCTCGAGGGAGCTTCACCTCCCGCCACGTGGTTGACCGACCCCGAGACCGATCCCGCCGGGTCGAGCGTGACGTCCATGTCCACGTCCGTCACGTCCGCGCCTCCCGCCACCTCGACGCCGGCCGCCTCGCCGCGCGTCATGCCTCCCTGCAGGGCGGAGACGTCCCACGTGGCGTCGGGCACGTTGAGCATGACGTAGGTGCCGTCCACGTCGGTGACCGTGGAGATGTCCTCGGCCCCGCCCGTGGCCACGATCAGCATGCCTCCCACGCCCTCGCCGCTGCTCGTCACCGTGCCGGCGATGGAGCCGAGACCCTCGAGCGCGGCGTCGTGGATGAGAGCCACGGGGTAGACGTCGCTCGCGTGGTGGCGGATCACCTGGTCCGGGATGGCCGGACGCAGGGGCGGGTCGGGGAAGGGCATGTAGCCCTCGGCCGCGACGCGCAGGGTGAAGCCCATGGACCCCTGGTCCTGCCTGAGGACCACGCGCTGGGAGAACATGCCTCGCTCGTCCGTGATCGCCACGGGCGCGGCGGCCGCCATGGTGTCGTTGTCCATGACCACGACGCGCGCCCCCTCGATGGGATCGAGGGTCTCCGAGTCGTACACCTCACCGAGGACCGTCGTCGGGGTGACGCAGCCGCCGTACTCGCACACGTAGTCGCCGTTGCAGTCCTCGTCCGTCTCGCAGGCCGGGTGGCACACGCCGTCCACGCAGGCCATGCCCTCGCCGCAGTCCTCGTCCGTGTCGCACTCGGGCAGGCACAGGGGCTCGCCCAGCGACTCGACGCACACCGTGCCCTCGGGGCACGCGCCGTCCGCGCACGGCTCGGTGCAGAAGCCGTCACCCGCGTCGTCGAAGCAGGACTGCCCGTCCGGGCAGTCCGAGTCCTCGTTGCACGGGTCGCCGATGCCGGGGTCGCCGTTGTTCTTGTCGACGTCGCCGCAGCCCGCGGTCAGCACGAGGGCCACGATCACGCCTATCATGGATGAGATGCGAAGTGGGTTCATCGATTACCTCCCGGATTCAGGGTCATCGTAATCTTTTACGACTGGCGCAAGAAATGGTATCGGCCGGAGAAAAAGGCATCCGGTCAGATGAGAAGCGAGTTGCAGGTGTGCGTGTCGAGATTGCAGTATCCGGAGCAGCAGTCCTCGTCCGTGCCGCACGCGCCGCCCAGCTCCACGCAGGGATCGTCGTCGGGCGCGCACAGCCCCTCGGAGTTGCAGTGGCCCGAGCAGCAGTCCAGGTCCGTGGTGCAGGCGCCTCCGTCGGGCACGCACTCGATGCCGTCCGGGCAGCAGATGAGGTCGCCCGTCGTGGAATCGGGCGCGCACAGCAGGCAGCAGCACTCGTCCGAGAACGAGCAGGGGTCGCCGTCCGGGATGCAGCCGTCGTCGGGCACGCCGTGGTAGCAACGCCACACGCCGGCGAGCGTGGGCCGGCAGGCATCGTGGCCGGCGCAGCAGTTCATCGAGGCGCCGACGAAGCACATCTCGCCCGGGTCCAGGCACCCGGGCGGGTCGTTGCAGCGGTCGATGAGCCCGCCGTCCGACGGCACGCACTCGTCCGAGCAGCAGTCCCTGTTGTCGCGGCACACCTCGCCGATGGGCCGGCACCCGCTCAGCCACTGGCAGACGGTCGTTCCAGTGCCGGGGTCGGCGCAGGCGTTCGAGCAGCACTCGCGCACGCCCGAGCAGGGATCGCCCACGGTGGTGCAGCCGCCCAGGATCAGGCACGTGCCGTCGATGCAGGTGTTGTTGCAGCAGTCCGAGTCCCCGGTGCACACCTCGCCGGAAGGACGGCAGGAGCCCAGCGTGCCGCACCTGAAGAGCCCCGGCGTGGAGGACTCGACGCAGAGCGCGGAGCAGCAGTTGCCGTCGCTCGAGCACATCTCGCCGAGAGGCTCGCAGGGCGTCGAGGCGCTGTTGCACGTGCCTGCGGTCGTGTCGCAATCGTTGGAGCAGCAGTTCGAGTTGTCCGTGCAGGTCTCGCCGCTCATGGCGCAGGTCGCGTCCTCGTCGCAGAGGCCGTCCACGCACCCGAGAGAGCAGCAGTCAGCGGCCACCACGCACTCCTCGCCGTCGCCAAGACACCCGTCGCCCGGCTGGCACCGGGCCATGCCGTCCATGCCCACCTCGCAGCGGAACGAGCAGCACTCCGCGCTCGTGGCGCACAGCTCGCCCGTCCCCTCGCAATCGCCCGTGGTGGTGGTGCAGTAGCCGTCCGGGCAGTAGTGCGAGCAGCACTCGCCGTCCGAGCCGCAGGCCTCGCCGATGGGCGTGCAGTCAGAGCCGGGGTCCTCGGCGTCCGACACGGGCGTGTCGCCCGTGGCGTCGGTCCCCCCCTCGGTGGACACGTCGCCCGGCGCGTCCGCCCCGTCGGGGCTGGCATCCGTGTTCACGTCCTCGTCGCCCTTGATCTTGCCGCTGCAGGCGGCGAGCACCAGGGCCAGGAGCACCGTGATGAGCACACGAAATGTCTTGACGTCTCGGTTTGCCATGCTTTCCTCTCCCTCCCCCATTTCACGGGGGTCAAAGCGGGCTACGACGTCCCGCAGAACCCGGCAACGCAGATGCCGGAGCAGCAGTCGATGTGGTCGGTGCACGGGCCGCCGAGCTCGATGCACGGATCCTCGTCGGGTCCGCAGATTCCCAGCAGGTTGCAGAACCCGGAGCAGCAGTCGCGGTCCGTGGTGCAGGGGTCGCCGTCGACCACGCAGGGCGCGCCGCCCGGGCAGCAGACGAACGTACCGGACCCGTCGTCCGCGCACAGGTCGCAGCAGCACTCGTCCGAGAACGAGCAGGGGTCCAGGTCGGCAGTGCAGTCGCCCGGCAGGGTGCCGAAGCAGCGCCACACGCCCGCCACGGTGGGTCGACATCCGGCCGACTTGTGCGTGCAGCAGTTGTTCGAGGCGCCCTCGCCGCACATCTCGCCGTCGGGCTGGCAGGGCACCGACTTGTCGCACCGGAGCACCGGTCCGACGAGAACGCAGTCGTCCGAGCAGCAGTCCGAGCTGTCGTGGCACAGCTCGCCGATGGGCCTGCACCCGCTCAGGTACACGCAGATCCTGTAGCCGAAGCCCGGGTCCACGCACGCGTTGGAGCAGCACGCTCGGTTGCCCGTGCAGGGCTGTCCCACCACGGAGCATCCGCCGAGCATCGCGCAGGTGCCCGTCGGGTCGGTCGTGGAGGCCTTCTCGCACAGCCCGGTGCAGCACTCGGTGTCGCTCGTGCAGATGGAGCCTCCCGAGCTGCAGAGCGTGTACATGACGCAGCGGCCCACGCCCAGGTCGCAGTATCCCGAGCAGCAGTTGCCGTCGCTCGTGCAGGTCTCGCCCTCGCCGTTGCAGGACGTGCCCGCGTCCAGGCACAGGTCCGATCCTCCCACGTCGCAGCTGTGCGAGCAGCACTGGGAGTTCGCCGTGCAGGAGCCTCCCACCATCACGCATGTGCCCGCGGCGCACAGGCCGCCGTCGCAGTAGCTCGAGCAGCAGGAGACGGACGTGATGCACGAGTCGCCGAGCGCGACGCACGAGGAGCCCGAGACGCAGGTGTAGGTGCCGCTGATGCCTATCTCGCAGTGTCCCGAGCAGCAGTCGAAGGCGGCCACGCACGACTCGCCCAGGCCCTCGCACAGGCCCCAGCCCGTGGTGCAGACGCCGCCCGCGCAGTGGTCGGAGCAGCACTCGCTGTGCAGGGAGCAGGTGGCCCCGCTGGGCAGGAGCCCGAAGTCCGGGATCGTGTCGCAGTCGTTGTCGATGCCGTCGCACACCTCGGTGGCGCCGGGGTTGATGAGTGGAGCGGAGTCGTTGCAGTCCGTCCCGCCGCACAACCAGTCGCCGTACCCGTCGCCGTCCAGGTCACGCGGCTCGTGCAGGCACGTGGCGAGTGGCTCGTCGCACGTGTCGACGGTGCAGTCGTCCACGTCGTCGCAGTCGATGGGAGTGCCCGCCTCGCACACGCTGGAGGTGTTGCACACCTCGACGCCGTTGCAGTAGATGCCGTCGGCGCAGTCGCCCGGCACGGAGCAGGAGGAGCCGGAGACGCAGCCTCCCGACGAGGGGATGCAGATCATTCCGGAAGTGCACAGACTATGGTCCGGCGCGTTCGAGCACGTGCCGGCCGGGTCGACGCAGGTGTCCACGGTGCAGGCGATCACGTCGTCGCAGTCCACGGGCGTGCCCGCCTGGCAGTCCAGGGTCACGTCGCACGTCTCGCTCCCGTTGCACGCGAGCGCGTCGTCGCAGAGCGTGTCGCGCGGCGTGTGGGAACACAGACCCGTGAGCGGGATGCAGTCGTCGTCCGTGCAGGAGACGATGTCGTCGCAGTCGATGGGCGCGCCCAGGACGCAGCCGACAGAGATGTTGCACATCTCGTCGCCGTTGCACGGGTTGCCGTCATCGCAGAGCGTGTCGTTGGCGAGGTAGACGCACCCGCCCGCGCTCTCGGAGCAGGAGTCGGACGTGCACGCGATTGCGTCGTTGCACACGAGGGTCGTGCCGGTCACGCAGCCGGAAGAGGTGTCGCAGGTCTCGTCGCCGTTGCACACGAGGCCGTCGTCGCACGTCGAGTCCACCGGCGTGTACTCGCAGCCGCCGGCCATCTCGGAGCAGGCGTCGGACGTGCAGGCGATGAAGTCGTCGCAGGTGATGGCCGTGCCCGAGAGGCACGTGACGCCCACGCAGGTCTCCACGCCGTCGCACACCAGGCCGTTGTCGCAGTCCGCGTCGATCGAGCACTCGACCGTGATGCAGTCGAGGAGGGGATCGCAGATCTCGGTCATCACGTCGCAGCGCGTGTGCACGGGCGTGGAGATGCACGAGCCCAGGGTCGGCTCGTCGCAGTCGTCGCGCGTGCAGGTCACGCCGTCGTTGCACACGATGGACGTTCCGGCGTTGCACCCCGTCGTCACATCCCCGGTGGACAGGTCGCAGAACTCGTCGCCGTTGCAGTACAGTCCGTCGTCGCAGCGCGAGTCGTTCGGCACGGCAGAGCAGGAGTCCGTGCCCTCGTCGCACACGTCGTCCGTGCAGACCACCGCGTCGTCGCATGGCCCGGCCGTGGCGTGCTGGCACGTGCCCGAGGTGTCGCACACCTCGTCGCCGTTGCAGTACAGCGTGTCGTCGCAGTCGCCGTGCACGAGGCACTCGACGCAGCCGAGCGTCTCGTCGCAGAGCAGGTCACCGCTGCAGACCGTGTCGTCGGCCGTGTGAGAGCACGACCCGTCCGTCTCGCACGCGTCGGCGGTGCAGGAGATGGAGTCGTCGCAGTCCGCCACGTCGAGGCACTCGACGCATCCGAGCGTGTCACTGCACACCAGATCTCCCGAGCACATGTCGTCGTTCGGGGTGTAGACGCAGTCGCCGTCGTCGCTGCACGTATCGGCCGTGCAGTCCACCGAGTCGTCGCATTCGTCGTCCACCGTGCACTCGGGGGGGATCACCTCCTCCTCGGCCACGTCCTCGACGCCGTCCTCCACCGGATCCTCGACGGCGTCGGGATCCGACTCCATGTCGGGGACGATGTCGCTCGCAACCTCGGTCGGCGCGTCGATCGCGTCCTCCTCCACGTCGGGGCCGGCGTCGCCGTCTGCATTCTTGTCGGTTTTCGAGCCACACCCGGCAAAAAGAGC
>JAFDER010000668.1 GCA_019310245.1 Deltaproteobacteria bacterium | reverse complement strand
CGGGTGGCGTGGGCGCGTCCGAGGCCGTCAACGACCGCTCCCTCGAGGACTGGCGCGACTGGTGGTGGCACCACGAGGACGAGTACGCGCCATGCGACTCGCTGTGCCGTGTCACGGGCTCGATCACGAAGACCCAGTACGCAAAATGGATCAAGGGAGCGCCTCCCCGTGACGCTGCTTCTCAGCCTCCTGGCCCTGATCCTCGCCTACATGGTCTCCATCCCCGTGGGGACCTACTCCGCCCTGCACCCGGGCACGGTGTCCGATCGCATCATCACGTTCGCCCTGTTCGTCCTGTACTCCCTGCCCAGCTTCTGGGTGGCCATCATGCTGATCCGCGGCCTGTGCGGCGTCGGCTGGCTGGACCTCTTCCCCATGCGGGGCCTGACGAGCCCCGGCTCCGAGGAGTGGAGCCTGCCCGCCCAGGGTTTGGACGTGCTGCATCATCTCGTGCTGCCCGTGTTCTGCCTCGCGTACGTCTCCTTCGCCACCCTCTCGCGCTACCAGCGCAGCGGCATGATGGAGACCGTGCGCCAGGACTACATCCGCACGGCGCGGGCCAAGGGCCTCAAGGAGAAGGCCGTCATCTTCCACCACGCCCTGCGCAACTCGCTGATCCCGATCCTCACGCTCCTCGGCCTGCAGATCCCGTACCTGATCGGAGGCTCGGTGATCGTGGAGCGCGTCTTCGCCATCGAGGGCATGGGGCTCGAGACGTTCGAGGCCATCCGTGGCCGCGACTACAACTGGATCCTGGCCGTCTCGTTTCTCACGGCGCTCCTGACGCTGTTCGGGATCCTGCTCTCCGACATCCTGTATGCGATCGTCGACCCGCGCATCACGTACGAGCGGAGAAAGAACTGATGGACTCCATCGCCCCACCGGCAGATCGCAGGACGCGGGAGGAGCGTCCCTTCGGTCGATCGCCGATCAGGCGCGCCATCTCCGTGTTCTCGTCCAGCCTGGTCAACAGGGCCGCGGCCGTGCTCGTCATCATGCTCATCCTCGTGGGAGGGTTCGCGGACTTCCTGGCCTCCGATCTGCCACTGTACCTCGAGTTCGAGGGCAAGACGCACGTTCTGCCCATGCTCACGAGACCCGAGGTTCTCGAGGGCCTCGACAACTCGGCCCTGCTCGACCTCATGGTCGAGAACGAGGACTGGGCCCTGTTTCCGCCAGTGCCCTACCACCCCAACCAGTCCAAGGTCAGGGGGGAGATCGAGGCCCTCGCCCCGCCGAGCCCCAAGCACGTCATGGGCACCGACGACCGAGGGCGCGACGTGTTCGCCCGCGTGATCCACGGCACGCGCATCTCGCTCAGCATCGGGTTCGTGGCCGTGAGCATCTACGTCTTCATCGGCATGTTCCTCGGAGCCATCGCTGGCTACAGGGGCGGGTTCGTCGACAGCGCGGTCACGAGGCTCATCGAGGTGATGATGAGCTTCCCCACGTTCTTCTTCATCCTCGCCATCCAGGGACTGCTCGAGCGAACGTCCATCTTCCAGCTCATGGTCGTCATCGGATTGACGCGATGGACCGACGTGGCGCGGCTCGTGCGCGCCGAGATCCTGCGCATCAAGAACGAGAAGTACGTGGTGGCCGCACGGAGCGTGGGGCTGAGCCGCATGAGGCTGCTCGTCAAGCACATCCTCCCGAACGCCATGGGGCCCGTCATGGTCTCGGCCTCATTCGGCGTGGCCGGCTGCGTGCTCATCGAGGCGGCGCTGAGCTTCCTCGGCTTCGGGACGCCACCGCCCACGGCGAGCTGGGGCGAGCTCCTCACCCAGGCCTACCAGCACCACGAGTGCTGGTGGCTGATGGCCTTCCCCGGCATCGCGCTCTTCATCACCGTGTTCTCGTACAACCTCGTGGGCGAGGGTCTGCGCGACGCGGTCGACCCGCGGCTCCTCTACGACTGACTCATCGGGGTCAGACCCCGACACTTGCATCTCGAGCTTGCCCTGAGCTCGTCGAAGGGCCAGCCTGGCCCGCATGCATGAGCGGGCTGGTGCGGGGCACTCCGCACCGAAGAACTTTTTGGTGCGTCGACTCCTCACGCACCCCGCATCAGGTGCAAGGTTCG
>JAFDER010000194.1 GCA_019310245.1 Deltaproteobacteria bacterium | reverse complement strand
CCGATCCTGTCGGTCAGCGGCCCGTTGACGAGGAAGGAGAAGGCATAGACCACCGTGCCGACGCCGAACACGATCCCGAAGTCGGACTTGTCCAGGAGGGCGTCTCCCACCTCCTTCTTGAACACGTTGAGGTTGTAGCGGCCCATGTACATCAGGGCGTACATCAGGCCCATGGGCAGCCAGTTGAGCATCCGGCGGATGCGGAAGGCCCGCGAGTGCTTCGGGGGCTCTGGTGCTGGTAGGTTCACGGGATCAGTCGGTGAAGGCTGTGAAGATGGCCGATAGATCGAGCACGTGCGGCGTGGCGCTCGGCGCCTCGACCGACGTGGAGTCGGGCACGTAGACGCGCAGGGTCATGGCCTCGGTGTCCATGATCACGGTGTGGACCGTGGGCACGCCCTCGTTCTGCTCGGACGTGGTGGCCATGAGGGCCAGGGCTCCGGCGACGTCCAGTCCACCCGCGGTCACGCCCGCGTTCACGCCGTCGACCAGCGTCTGGTACCGGTCGTACGAGCCGCCGGACGTGGGCGGCGTGTCGCGCTCCATGTAGTGGTTCGTGCACACGATGGCGTCCGTGGTCGAAAGCCCGTCGGTGACGTCGCCCGGGGCGCGGACCGTGGCGAACTCGTCCGCGTGGGCCGCGTAGCCGTCGAACTCGAACACGGCGCCTCCGGCGCAGCCCGTGGTGGCGCAGTGCATGGAGAAGTGCAGGTTGTTGCCCACCTGCTGGGGGCAGGCCTCGAGCGCGGCCTCGGCGGCCGCCACGGGGTCCGCGGCGCCGGTGGAGTCCACGAGGGCCTGGCGGGCGGCCAGCATCCGGGGCACGGCATTGCCCGACGTGCCCAGGCCCGTGATGTTGTGCATCGTGATGCCCGTGCCCTCCTCGTTGAAGCACGAGATGCAGCCGATGAGGCCCGGGAACGAGACGGACGCCCAGGTCGCGCCGCCGTCCTCGCTGCTCTGGTAGGCCTTGACGATGTGCGCGTCGAGGATGACGCCGGCGTCGTCCTGCAGAAAGTCGAGGTTGCGGGCGTGGATCGTGCCTCCCGTGGCCGACGCCTCGCCCCACGCGGTGAGCGACGAGCAGGCCCAGTCGGCGATCGCGTGGCCGACCTTCAGGTCGTCGAATGTCACGGCCCGGGATCCACCGGCCGCGGGCTCGAGGTGCTCGCTCGTGATGATGAGGTCCTCGGCCGGGCACCTCTCCTGCACGCCCAGAAGGAGAGCCTCGAGCTCCCGCCTGTCGCCCTCGGGAAGCCTGTACGCGATGGTCACGAGCGCCGTGATGGTTGCATAGTCGCGGCCGGAGTCGGGCACCACGTAGCCAAGAACGTAGTCCTGGAAGAGGTCGCGGATCCGGCCGCACAGGAGCGCGCCCTCGGCGTAGCCCATCTCCTCGCGCGTGCCCCACATCGACAGGACCTCGATGCCGTCCACGGTCTCGAGCCGGCCGTTGACGTCCATGGTGGGCTCGGTCTCGCCGGGATCCTCCTCCGTGGCATCCGTGGCATCGGCGGTCTCCTCGACGATGGGATCCGACGTCTCATCCACGGCCGCGTCCTCGCCCCCGCCATCGTCCTTGCAGGACGCGGAGAACGCGAGGAGGGACAGGAGAAGGACGCTCGCGGTGCGTTTCATGACTACCTCCGAGAAAAGCACCTGTAACCTACACAAGGGCCCGGGGCGCGTCAAAGGGGCTGCTGGCCGCCTGCGGGGTGGAAACATCTGGCCGCAACGCGGCGATGCACGGGCATGCAGGTCGACCGCGTCCGCAACGCCGTGCTCTTCTGTCTGGTGACCTGCGCGTGGATCGCCGCCATCGCGCTCGACGTGGACGAACGGGCCACGCAGCCGCGGAGCCGGGCCTACGGCGAGGGCACGTGCGGCATTCCCGATGAGGCGGCGAGCGAGGCCGTCCGGCTCCTGTTCTGCACGGGCCGCATGCCGGTCAACTGCGCGGAGCGCGGGGAGCTCGAGCTGCTCGACGGCGTGGGCCTCGCGCGCGCCCGGGCCATCGCCGAGTACCGGGAGACCCACGGCCCCTTCGAGCGGCCGGAGGACCTCGAGGCGGTGCGGACCATCGGGCCCGTGACCGCGGCGCGGCTCGCGGAGCAGATCAGCTTCGAGAAGAGGGGTACATCCTGCGCATCGAGGCGCCCATGATCCGCACGGCGAGCGAGCGCGGCATGAGCCGGTGCAGGATGAAGCCGAGCAGCCTGTTGCCGGACCCGGCCACGACGCAGGCGCGAGAGCCGAGCGAGGCGAGCGCCTCCTCGACCACCTCCTCGGGCTCCATCTCCGGGGCCTTCAAGCGGCCGTGGACGGGCTCGCTCGCGATGTAGTTCGGGGTGCGCGTGGCGCCGGCGCAGCACGAGAGCACGTCCACGCCCTGCTCCCTGAGCTCCTCCCAGAGGCTCTCGCCGAGCACGAGGTCGAACGCCTTGGAGGCGGAGTAGGAGGCGACCAGGGCCGAGCCCTGGAAGCCCGCGAGCGAGGACATGAGCACGATCCCTCCCCTGCCCCGCCGGGCCATGGGCCGGCCGTAGTGGTGGGTGAGCGCGAGCGGGCCCCTGCAGTTGACCTGGAGCGTCTCGAGGTGGTTCTCGAGCGGCTGATCGAGGAACGGACCGATGATCGACAGGCCCGCGTTGTAGACGACGAGGCCCACCTCGAGGCCGGCCGTCTTCTCCTCGAGGGCGTCGACGAGGTCGGGACTGCCGAGGTCCTGCACCACGGGCCGGGCTTCGACGCCGTGCTCGCTGCGGATCTCCTCCGCGAGGGCCTCGAGCTTGTCCGCGCTGCGCGCGACGAGGACGACGCTCAGGCCGCGCGCCGCGATGGCCCGGCCGAACGCCGCGCCGAGCCCGTCCGAGGCGCCGGCCACGAGGGCCCAGGGGCCGTAGCGCTCCCCGAAGCCAGTCGTCACTTCTGCGCTTCCTTGGTGAACGGATGGGGCCTGAGCCACATGCGGGCCGTGATGTAGACCGGGAACAGGAGCCAGGGCAGGTTCACGAGAAGGACGAGGCCCGGCCTCGGCGTGGCGTGGGAGCCGAAGAACTCCTCGCCCAGGATCACGCACACGTTGGTGAAGAGCACGGCCGAGTAGAGGAAGCTGGGCACCCGGATCCACTCCCTGCCCTTGATGAAGGCGTAGATCGCCACGACGTAGAACGGGCCGAAGAGGATCGCGTCGAGCCAGATCGTCACCTTCCACCAAGCGGGCCTGGCGATCAGCACGGGGTCGAAGTTGTGGCCCCACCAGTGGACGAGATCGACCATGAACGGCAGGGGCCAGATCGGGTACTGGAAGCTCGCGGGGTCGTCGATGACGAGCTGCTCCAGGTCCACGATGTACGTGATGAACAGGATGTTGATGAAGAAGAAGACGAGGATCGGGATGTCCACCGGCCTCTTGAGAAGGGGGATCGTCTGTCTCACGGTCTACTCCGCGCTGAGGTGCAGGATCTCGAGGATCATGGTCAAAGCCTTGCCCATGTCCTCGACGGCGATGGACTCCTCCTTCGAGTGCTCGTCCTTCGCACCGATGCCCACCACGGCCATCTCCACACCCTTGTTGTTGTAGATCGACGCGTCGGTGAAGCCGGTGATGAAGATGCACTTGGCGTCGATGCCGATCTTCTTCAGGGCCCTCTTCGAGATCTCGACGGCCCAGGAGTCCTCGGGGATGTCCACGGCCCGGCACAGGTTGTCCGAGCTGATCTCGACCTGCGCGCCCTCGGCCTCGACCTTCTGCCTGATGATCCCGATCATCTCCTCGTTGAGGGCCGCGGCCTTCTCGTGCACGGAGCTCCTGCACTCGGCGAGGAACGAGCAGGCGTCCGGGATCCCGTTGCGGATCAGGCCTCCCTCGATGACGCCCACGTTCGCGGTGCTGTTCTCGTCGATGCGGCCGAGCCTCAGGGCGCTGATGGCCTTCGAGGCCGCGATGATGGCGCTAATGCCCTTCTCCGGCTCCATGCCCGCGTGAGCCGCCTTGCCCGTGATCTTGACGTCGATGGCGTAGTAGGAGGGGCCGCCGATCACGATCGTCTCGAGGGTGTCGTTGTCGAGCAGGAAGCCGCTCTTGGCCGTGATGCGGCTGAAGTCGAGGTTCTTGACGCCCAGCAAACCCACCTCCTCCTGCCGGCTCACCGCGAACTGCACGGGAGGCCGGACCTCGCACACGCGCATGGCCTCGAGAATCTCGGCGATGCCCGCCTTGTCGTCCGCACCCAGGATCGTCTCTCCCTTCGAGCGGATCACGCCGTCCTCGATCACGGGCTCGATGCCCACGCCCGGCTTGACCGTGTCCGCGTGGCAGGACAGCAGGATGGGATTCTTGCCGCTGCACCCCTTCTCCGGGAACGTCGCGATGAGGTTCCCGTAGTCGTCGAGGGCCGCCTCTCCTCCGGCCCCGGGGATCGCCTCGAGGAGGTACTCCATCATCTTCGCCTCGTTGCCGGACTCGGAGTCGATCCTGACCATCTCCATGAACTGGTTCACCATGCGCTCGGACATGCGTCCCTCCTTTCGCGGGCCGCCGGGGCCCGGGGAGGAAGGATTATACGATGATATGGGCGACCGGCAAGACGGACGGGATCAGCCGTCTTGCTCGTCGATGAGCTGCAGGATGAATGGGTAGTTGACGATGATGGTGCCTCCGCCCTTCAGGGTGGGGAACGTCCACTTCTTGACCCTGACGGCGATGCAGGCCTCGAGCGCGTCGCTCTCGAGCTCCGAGTCGGAGATGGTCACGGAGACGACCATGCCGGTCAGGGTGTCGATCACGAAGCGCACGACGACGCGGCCCTCGAGGTCGGAGCTGACGAGGAGCGACTGCTGGTAGCAGCCGCGGATCTCGTTCTTGTGCTGCTTGATCACGTCGCGGATGAGCTCCTTGGAGAGCGAACCCTTGACCATGGCCGCGGCCGCGATGAGCTTGGGAGCGGAGCCGCCCTTGCCACTGAGGCTCCCGAACCCCGAGCCGTGCCCGTACCCGCCGCCGCCGCTGCCGGACAGGGAAAGGTTGGACACGCCCGAGGGCAGGGGCAGTGGCTGCTTGACGGTGACCACCTTCCCGCAGTCGTAGAGGACCTTGGAGTCGATGGCCACGAAGGACGTGCGGGAGGTGAGCAGGGAGTAGTCGAGGCCGAGGAGCGTGATCGCGGCCTCGAGGTCGTCGTCGTCGGGCAGGAGGAAGAGCTGGTCCTCGAGCATGTCCACCCACCGCCTGGCCCAGAGCCAGCGGATCGGACGGTTTCCCTCGCCGGACTTGGCGCTCTTGACCTTGAAGGTCTTCTTGAAGCTCTTCTTGCCCTGCTTGCCCTTGATGCGGATCTTGCCCTTGGCCTCGCCCTCGTACCTGCCGATGAGCACGACGGGGCGCTGGGCCATGAGGTCCGGGATCTTGTCGGGGTGAGGCAGGACATCGACCACGGAGAGGCCGTCGAACGTTGCCTTGATGCTCGTGAGCACGGGCGAATCGATGTACGAGCGGAACCGCGCGGCCTCCTTCTTCGAGGAGGCGGGATCCAGGACCACGAAGGGCTCGCCCATCCCTGCGCGGCTCATGCCCTCGATGAGCGCCCGGTTAACGCTCGAGCCGATGCCGAACGCGAACAGGTTCGCGTCGCCCAGGTTCTCGCGCACGAACTTGAACGCCTGCGCCTCGACCGCAACGTAGCCGTCCGTGAGGACCACGACGGTGCGCGAGATGCCCTCGCTCTCGCAGTCGGGGATCGAGTAGGCCGTCTTGAGGGCGTTCATGAGCTCCGTGCCGCCTCCGCCCTGAAGCTCCTCGATCTTCTCGATGACGCCCTCGACGTTCGCCTTGGTGGCCTCGATCGACCTTTCGCTGAGCGTTGCCGCGGCGCCCGCGAAGAGCACCACGTTGAAGTAGTCGCCCGGCCCGAGGTCGGCGAGCAGCCTCTTCATGAGCGCCTTGGAGGTGTCGAGCGGGAAGCCGTACATGGACCCGGAGACGTCGAGCACGAAGATGTACTCGCGGGGGGATATCTGGGATGCCTTGGGCTTCGCCGGCGGCTCCATCATGACGACGAAGTGGCCTCCTCCGCCCTCGTCCTCGAAGAGCATGAGGCCGCTCTCGATGCTCTTGTCGGCCAGCTTGTAGCGCAGCACGAAGTCCCTCGTCCCGCCTCCCGTGCCCACCAACCCGACCCGGGCCCTCGAGTCCGTGATGTTCTTGACCTTCACCGTGTGCGAGGGCGAGGAGATATTCCTGATCGGGATGGGGGCCTCCACGTCCACCGAGATGTCGAAGTGGTACGGCTCCTTCTTGCCCTGCCCCAGGTACGGGTTGACGAGCCACTCGTCCTTCTTCTTGTCCGCCCCGCCCTCGTAGCGCGGCCCCACGACCGTGGGAAAGACGAGCTCGTAGGTCCCGTCCTCGGGCACGAGCAGCTCCGAGTACTCGAGCTCCACCTCGATCTCGGCACCCGGCATGATGTTGGCGACCCTCAT
>JAFDER010000667.1 GCA_019310245.1 Deltaproteobacteria bacterium | reverse complement strand
AAGCTCAGGAGGTCAAGACATGAACGCCAACGAACGCTTCGAGATCCGCAAGGCCTTCAAGGGATCCGTGGATCTCATCGCCTCACTGTGGGACCAGTCCGTCACCTTCATCTGCGAGGATCTGAGCCCGAGGGGCACATTCGTCAGGACCTCGTTCCCGCTGTCGATCGGCGAGACCGTGGTCTGCTCCGTCAGGCTCGAGGACGATGATGGCCAGAGCAGGGACCTCGACCTGTTCGGCAAGGTGGTGAGGGTGGAGATGCCTCGCAGGCAGGCCGATGGTGGATATGCCGGCATGGGCATCAAGTTCGTGGGGATCACGCCGGTGGAGCGGCTCCGCATCCGCTCCTGCCTGCGCGCCACGCCCCCGCCGCTGCCCCTGCACATACGCGAGGCAGCCTGATCGATCGATCCGCTCTGCCGTAACCCGGCGGATTCACAGGATCTCCCGCACGCCTCGTCCATCCTGCGGCCCCTTGCGCCCCGCGCCGGAGGCTTGTATTAGAGTCGACAGTGGTTAACCTAGGCCTCGGAGCATCGTGCCCCTTCGACAGGCTCAGGGACACGGGAAGCGCGGCGTTCGCGGGCAGGCGGTCTGGACATGGCAAACATCTTCGCGAAGTTATTCGGCACGAAGCACGGCCGGACGATGAAGAGGCTCCAGCCCCTCGTGAACCAGATCGGTGAGCTCGAGCCGGCCGCGAAGAAGGCCACGGACGCCGAGCTCAAGGCCCGGACGGCCGACTACAAGCAGCGTTTCGAGAACGGCGAGAGCCTCGAGGATCTTCTTCCCGAGGTGTTCGCCTCTGTGCGCGAGGCCGGCCGCCGCACCCTGAACATGAGGCACTTCGACGTGCAGCTCATCGGCGGGTTCATCCTGCACCAGGGCAAGATCGCTGAGATGAAGACGGGCGAGGGCAAGACCCTCGTGGCCACGCTCCCCCTCGTCCTCAATGCACTCACTGGCAAGGGCTGCCACCTCGTCACGGTCAACGACTACCTGGCCACACGCGACGCCGAGTGGATGGGGCAGATCTACAACTTCCTCGGCATCAGCGTGGACACCGTGGTCCACAGCCAGCCGGACGCGTTGAAGCGCAAGGCATACAGGTCGGACATCACCTACGGCCAGAACAACGAGTTCGGGTTCGACTACCTGCGCGACAACATGAAGTTCTCGATCTACGACTACCAGCAGCGCGACCTGCACTACGCCATCGTGGACGAGGTGGACTCGATCCTCGTCGACGAGGCCCGAACGCCGCTCATCATCTCCGGCGCGCCCGAGGACTCAAACGACCTCTACCGCTCGGTCAACGAGCTCATCCCCCGGATGAAGCGCGACATGCACTACACCGTGGACGAGTCGCACCGAAACGCCGTGCTCACCGACGACGGCGTGTCCGTTGCCGAGCGCTTCCTCGGGATCCGCAACCTCTTCGACCCCGAGAACATCGAGCTGCTGCACCACGTCAACCAGGCCCTGAAGTCCCACACGCTCTACAAGCGCGACCGCGACTACATGGTCTCCGAAGGCGGCGAGGTGCTGATCATCGACGAGGACACCGGCCGCGTCCTGCCGGGCCGCCGATGGTCCGACGGATTGCACCAGGCCGTGGAAGCCAAGGAGCACGTCAAGATCCGCCAGGAGCACCGCACGCTCGCCACGATCTCCTTCCAGAACTACTTCCGTCTCTACGACAAGCTCGCGGGCATGACCGGCACGGCCGACACCGAGGCCGCGGAGTTCAAGAAGATCTACGAGCTGGAGGTCGTGGTCATTCTCGTGGTCATTCCCACGGACCGGGAGTGCATCCGCCAGGACCACCAGGACGTGGTCTACAAGACCGAGCGCGAGAAGTTCACCAAGATCGTGGACGAGATCCTCGACTGCCACACCCGCGGCCAGCCGGTCCTCGTGGGCACGGTCTCGGTCGAGAAGTCCGAGGCGATCAGCCGCATCCTCGGCCGCCGCCGCATCCCCCACAACGTGCTCAACGCCAAGCAGCACGAGCGCGAGGCCTACGTCGTGGGCCAGGCCGGACGGAAGGGTTCGGTCACGGTCGCCACCAACATGGCAGGCCGCGGCACGGACATCGTCCTCGGCGGCAACCCCGAGATGATCGCCAAGATGAAGTTCAATGCCGACGAGGACCCCCCGGAGCGCTACGACGAGCTCGTCGAGGAGTTCCGCCAGGTGCAGAAGGAAGAGAGAGAGCACGTCCTCAAGGAGGGAGGCCTGCACATCCTCGGCACCGAGCGGCACGAGAGCCGGCGCATCGACAACCAGCTCCGCGGACGCTCCGGCCGCCAGAGCGACCCCGGCTCCTCACGCTTCTTCCTCTCGCTCGAGGACGAC
>JAFDER010000193.1 GCA_019310245.1 Deltaproteobacteria bacterium | reverse complement strand
GTAGATCGAGAAGGTGGCCGTGACCTCGGCGTCGATGGGCGCCCCGGCGTCATCGTACATCACCCCCTGGATGGGAATGTACGAGGGCGCGGCCCCGTGCGCCGCCCCGGATGCCGCGAGGCAGGCCAGCAGGAACGCCATCGTTGCTGGCTTCGACGAGCTTCGTGCAATGTACATCTCAGGGCCTCCTCATGCCGGCCGGTCCCAAATGGATCGTGTAGCTGTCGTTCGACGTGGTCCCTGCAGGCCTCACCGGGGCGACGAAGAGCTCGATCGAGTAGTGCTCCGACGAGATGAGACCGCCTCCCGCGGTCTCGGTCTGGAACGGGCTGCCTCCCGGCGGCACGGCCGCGTCCTCGTCCACCGTGTCGATCGGGACGTCCGCCGGTGGGTCGGCCAGCGCGTCCGGTCCGTCCGGTGCGCCGTCCGCCTCCATGTCCGGCACCCCGTCCTCGGTTCCGTCCGGAACGGGCCAGCCCGGGTCGTGCTTGCCGCAGTCGCACGACCATGCGAGCCAGGGGATCGCAAGGATCATGAGCGACATGCGCATCCGCATCCTCTTCATGCCATCTCCCCGGGGATGATCACACTCACCCCTCACCCAATCATTACATCCTCCCTGCACGTTTTCAAGGTCATTGCATGGCCGACCCTCCGTGTCTTGCACGGTGCACGCACCTCTTCTATGCTTCCCGCGCCAATGAGCGTCGAGAAGCCAAAGCTGCGAGAGGATCTCCAGCCCGTGCGTGCGAGCATGGATGGCCGCGACGTGATCCTCCTGCGCGATCCGCTCGCCCTGTCCTCCCAGGTGCTGGCTCTGGGCACCGGGACCGTGGGCCTGCTCGGATTGCTCGATGGCACGCACGACGTGCCCGAGCTCAGGCTCCTGGCGATCCGGGCCGGGGGAGGCAGCCTCGAGGCAGGAGACCATCTGGAGAACCTGCTCGGCATCCTCGACGAGCGCTGCCTGCTCGAGAACGACCACTACCGCGAGGCCAGGCGGGCGATCATTGACGACTGGAACGCGCAGACAGACCGTCCGGCTGCTTTCTCCGGCGCCGCCTATCCGGGCGAGGGATCGGAGCTCTCCAGGTTCCTCGAGGAGATCCTCGTGAACGCCCCCGAGCCGCGCCGGCAGCTCTCCGACGGGAGGCTCGTGGGGATCATGGCTCCCCACATCGACATCCAGAAGGGGTGGCCTCTTTACGGCGCGGCCTACGAGACGCTGCGGCGCTCCGCCACCGAGCCGGACAGGATCCTTCTCCTCGGCACCGGGCACACCATGGACGAGGGGCTCCTCTGTCCCACCACCAAGCACTACGCGACCCCTCTCGGGCGCACCTCCACTGACGTGGATCTCGCCATCGCCCTGTCCGGAGCATGCGGGGGGGCGGTCGACGATCTGCCGCACAAGGGAGAGCACTCGATCGAGTTCCAGGTGATCTTCCTCCAGCACGTCTTCGCGGAGAAGATCCCGCCGCTCGTGCCAGTGCTGTGCGGGGGTGCGAGTTCCCTGCTGGCCCGGGCGTCCAGACCGTCCGGCCTTCCGGGCGTGGACGGCGCCCTCGAGCTGATGCGCGAGGCCGTCGGCGGCGCGGGACTCGTCGTCGCCGGAGTGGACCTCGTGCACGTCGGTCCCAAGTTCGGGGACGCGGATCCCGCCTCGTCCATCCTGCCCGACGCTCTCGAGCACGAGAGCGCCCTGCTCGATGCCCTCGAGAGCGCGGACGCCGAGGCCTTCTGGTCCGAGGCCGCGAAGGTCGAGGACCGCTACAACGTCTGCGGGCTGTCCTCGCTCGGCGTCCTTCTCGAGACGCTGCCGGAAGGTTCCAGCGGCGTGCTTCTCGGCCGCGACGTGATGCGCGAGCACGACACGAACTCGGCCGTGGGCTTCGCCTCCATGGCGTTCTTTGCACGTTAACCTTGCAGATGCAGCCAGCGCTTGCTAATCATGTGCTTTCCTCATCTCCCATGAACGACGGCTTCTGCTAGCGAAAGGAACGCATCTTGGGCGGATTATTCGGCGTTGTCTCCAAGGGCGAGTGCGTGACCGACCTCTTCTTCGGCACCGACTACCATTCACATCTCGGGACGCACAGGGGGGGGATGGCGACCCTGTCCCCGGAGGGCTTCAATCGGTCCATCCATGACATCTCCAGCGCGCCGTTCAGGTCCAAGTTCCAGGACGAGCTGAGCATGTTCACGGGCGGCAGCGGCATCGGCGTCATCAGCGACACCGACGACCAGCCCCTGCTCATCAGCTCGCACCTGGGCCGGTATGCCATCGTCACCGTGGGGACGGTGAGAAACGCCGACGCGCTGGCCGTCAAGGCCTTCGACAAGGGCTCCCACTTCTCCGAGATGGGCGGCGGGGGGTTCAACCAGACCGAGCTCGTGGCCGCGATGATCAATCACGAGGCATCGTTCGTGGACGGCATCCGGAGCGCCCAGGAGGCCGTCGAGGGCTCCTGCTCCATGCTCCTGCTCACCGAGGAGGGACTGTACGCGGCGCGCGACGCCCTGGGCCGCACGCCGGTCGCCGTCGGCAGGAAGGACGGCGCCTACGCCGTCACCCTCGAGACGTCCGCCCTGCCGAATCTCGGCTTCGAGGCCGGCGAGCAGCTTGGACCCGCCGAGGTCGTGCTCGTCACGCCCGACGGGATCGAGCAGAAGAGCCCGCCCGGCGAGAGGCTCCAGATCTGCTCCTTCCTCTGGGTCTACTACGGCTATCCCGCATCCACCTACGAGGGCATCAACGTGGAAACCGTGCGCAACACGTGCGGGGCCTACCTGGCGAAGGAGGACGACGTCGCGGTGGATTTCGTCGCCGGGATTCCCGATTCCGGCATCGGACACGGCATCGGGTATGCGAGCGAGTCGCACGTGCCCTACAGGAGGCCCTACGTCAAGTACACGCCCACCTGGCCGAGGAGCTTCATGCCTCCCGACCAGTCGATGCGCGACCTCGTCGCCCAGATGAAGCTCATCCCCATCAAGGAGCTCATCCAGGGCAAGAAGCTGCTCTTCTGCGAGGACTCCATCGTGCGCGGCACCCAGCTGCAGGGCCAGATCCGGCGCCTCTACGATGCGGGCGCCCTCGAGGTCCACATGAGGCCGGCCTGCCCGCCGCTCATCCACGGATGCAAGTTCCTCAACTTCTCGAGCTCGAAGTCGGAGCTCGATCTCGCCGGGAGGCGCGCCATCAAGGAGCTCGAGGGCAGGGACGGCGTGGCGCTCGAGGAGTATGCGGATCACCGCACCGAGAAGTACCGCAGGATGATCGATCGCATCCGCAGCCGGCTGGCACTGACCACGCTCACGTACCAGAAGCTGGACAACCTCGTCGCCGCCATCGGTATGCCGAAGGAGCGGCTCTGCACGTTCTGCTGGGACGGCGCCGAGTGACGAGGCGTACGTGAAGTCGATCCCATGAGGGACGGGAAGAGCTTCTCCACCGACCTTCGCGTCCTCATCTGCCGCCTGTGCGGAGCGCCCCTGACCGCCTCGAGGGAGGGCGGGGAGACGACCTGCGACTACTGCGGCGCCGTCTCCGTGCTCTCGAGGTGCAGGGACGAGCGCGTCCGGATCACGGATCCCACCCTGCAGGGCGAGCCCGACCCCGAGAAGCGCGAGCGGCTCAGGATGGCATCCCTCGAGCGGCAGATGGAGACCTACGACGAGGAGAAGAACCCGTATGCCTACTACGGGACGCCGTCGGGGCTCGAGCACCTCGATCTCGAGTACATGGACCCCACCCTGCCGGCCATCGCCTCGGAAGCCTTCCGCAAGGCGATCGCGGATTGCGAGGAATCGGGTGGAGAGCTGAATGACCAGAGGCTCGTCTTCTGGATAGCCCTCAAGCTCAAGAACATGTGGGTCATTCGCGACAGGCCGCACGATGCGCGACCTGTCATCGAGACGGCCAGCGAGGTCCTGACCGATCCCGGCTACAGGCAGCTGATGTTCTGCAAGATGGCCGATCTGGCCCGCAAGGCCGACGACCTCGAGGCGGCGAGGGCCTGGCTTGCCCGGTGCGACCCGAGGCCGCCGCTTCTCGATCTGGACTCGGACTACAGGACGACGGCCGCGGCGATCGCCATCAGGCAGGGCAAGTGGAGCAGGGTCCTGGAGCTGGTGGGCAGGGAGCGGGGCGACGTGCCGTTCGAGCCGTCGAGCGTGGCCCTGCTCCAGCTGCAGCGCGTGGAGGCTCTCGAGAACCTCGGCGAGGGGGAGGCCGCGGAGAGGGAGCTCGGGTGGCTGCTCGACGCCCTGGACCACGACTTCCTCGCCCGGTGGCTGGACGGCAGCAAGATGCTCGCCTCGTGCAAGAGCGTCTGGGACAGGATCGAGCGTGGGGGCCGGGTCTCGACATCGAACATGGAACACCGGGATGCGCCGGGGGCCTCCGGCCCTGCTCCGGACCGGAGGATGGCCGTGTACGTCGTCATCGGGATCCTCGTCGTGCTCTGCATCGCTGCGGCGGCGTACCTGCTGACCTGAGCCCGTCCGTAGCGCACTCGAGATGGAGGTGGACATGAAAGCCGGCAATCCAGAGATCGCACACACGTCGACCAGCCTCGCCGCCCTGTTCCTCGCGGCCGTTCTCCTCGGCTCGCCGGCGCAGGGGGCCACGTACGAGGTCGGGTCGGGGCTGAGCCTCGAGACGATCGGCGATGTGCCGTGGGAGTCGCTCGCGGCAGGCGATCTCGTCCTCATCAACTGGAGGTCCGATCCGTACAACGAGAAGTTCGTGATCTGCGCGGCCGGAACCGAGTCCGAGCCCATCGTGATCAGGGGCGTGCCCGGACCGGGTGGCGAGCTGCCGGTGATCGACGGCCGCGACGCCACGACGCGCTCCGAGCTCAACTTCTGGAACGAGGCGCGCGGGCTCGTCAAGATCGGAGGCTCCAACACGCCCTCTGACTGCCACCCGGAGTGGATCGTGGTCGAGAACCTGGACGTGAGGAGCGCTCGACCGCCGTACTCCTTCACGGGCCGCTCGGGGCTCGAGGACTACGCGAGAAACGCGGCCTCGATCTACATCGAGGACGGCGACCACATCATCATCCGCAACCTCATCATCCACGACTCTGGCAACGGGATCTTCGGCTCCTCGGCCGCCTCCGACGTCCTCATCGAGGGCTGCCACATCTACGATAACGGCATCGAGGACCGGATCTACGAGCACAACAACTACACCGAGGTGAACGGCATCGTGTTCCAGTACAATCGCTTCGGCCCCCTGCGCGCGGGATGCCTCGGAAACAACCTCAAGGACCGCTCGGCGGGCACGGTCATCCGGTACAACTGGATCGAGGACGGCAACCGGCAGCTCGATCTCGTGGAGAGCGACCACGACGAGATGGTGGCGCTCTCCTCGTACGCCACGACCTTCGTCTACGGCAACGTCCTCATCGAGCACGATGGCGAGGGCAACAGCCAGATCGTGCATTACGGCGGCGACGGCGGCGACGAGGCCTACTACCGCAAGGGAACCCTGCACTTCTTCAACAACACGCTCATCTCCACGCGCTCGGGAAACACGACGCTGATGAGGCTGTCCACGAGCGACGAGAGCGCGGACGTGCGCAACAACATCCTGCTCGTGACCGAGGATGGCAGCCGCCTCGCCATGAGCAACGAGAACGGCACGATGGACCTCATGAACAACTGGACCAAGCCCGGCTGGGTGGACAGCCACGGGACGCTGGCCGGCTCCGTCAACGACGGCGGCGGTGCGGTCACCGGCTCGTCGCCGGGGTTCGTTGATGAGACCGGCGGCGATTATCACCTCGAGGCGACCTCGGATTGCATCCATGCCGGTGCCGACCTCGCTGCCTCCGTGCTGCCCGATCACTCGCTCCTGCAGCAGTACGTGGTGCACAGGGGCACGGAGCCCAGGCCCGTGGACGGGGCGCTCGACCTGGGTGCGTTCGAGACGTGCACCACGGGCGACTGCACGGGCTCGGGGGACGAGGTCGTCGAGCCGGCCCCGGAGCTTCCGCCGGACGCCACGACGGATCCGTCCACCGATCCCCTCGTCGATCCCTCCGCCGATGCGCTGGACGATCCCGCCGCGGACCCCGGCGCAGATCCGGACGACGGCGATGAGAGCTCGGGCTGCGGCTGCAGCCTCGTCTCCTAGCCACCATTCAGAGCGTGTCCCTTCGACTGGCCGTTCGACAAGCCCTTCGTCGGGCTCAGGGCAAGCTCACGGCAAGCTCAGGGACATGGAGCAGCTACTCGATGCACCCGCAGCCGGGTCCCCCGCGCATGGTCTCGTCCGTGCGCAGGAGGTCCTGGATGCCCTCCATCTCGCCCGAGGCCGACGCCTCGATGCCGTAGTCGAGCGGGATGTGCTTCTGCTCGCTCGCCCTGAGGCCGAGGAAGTCGAGCCCGTAGTACAGGGAGATCTTGCCCATGACCCGGTGGTCGAGGAACTCGTAGTCCGGGACCGAGGAGAACCGGTCGGAGAACTCGTAGGAGACCGCGAACCGCACCCCCTTCACGGACATGGTGAGGAACTCGGCGCTCGCCTTCAGCGTCGTGTCCCTTCGCGTGAGGTCGGGATGGAAGAACCCCGCCGAGTCC
>JAFDER010000666.1:1992-3456 GCA_019310245.1 Deltaproteobacteria bacterium | reverse complement strand
ATTGCTCGAGTGCCGCTCGGACGAGGGTCTGATCGAGGAGCGCCGCCTCTTCTTCCAGACGTTTCCCTTCGCGGAGATTGACTACATGCTATTCAGAGATGAGGAGCTCCTCGTCCGCTACGTCGCCGATCCGATCTTCTGGGTCAACCGCTGGGTCTCGATCCGCGTGGAAGGAGGGATCAGACACCGCGAGCTCCTGCTCGCAGCCGTCGACGCGGAGTTCAACAAACCCGATGGTGAGGTTGCCTGGTACTATCCGCTGGAGGTGAGGCCCGTCGAGGGCGTCTGCCCGGTCGAGGACGACTACTGCGGCACGCTCGAGCGGCAGGCCATCGAGGTGATCGGGGACGGAGGCATGTCCGTGGTCATTTTCGACGGCAACGAAAAGCCGCTCGAGGACTTTGAATTGTACCATGTCATGGTCCCCAAGGCGCACGGCTACCACTTGATGGCCTGCGACGATGTGCCCTACGCCTGGGTCTCGGCCATGATCTACAGGCCCTGACGCGCATCGATCGCCCCCTGCCCGGTTCCATGCTAGAACGATGACATGGACGGCATGAGGCTCGTTCTCGCCGCAGCCTGCGCCCTGCTGGCCGGATGCTACTCCACCACGTCGCTCCTGGGCGACACGAGCACGGACACGACGGTGGAGACGGGCGTGGACACGGCATTCGACTTCGTTCCCGAGACGCTGGTCGACCCCGGTGTGGAGCCGGAGCCGCCGCCGCCCTGCCCGCCGCCGTATCCGCCGCCCGGCGGCCCGGCGCCCTACTGGGAGATCGACGACTGGACGACGCCGCCGGATGGCAGCTTGTCGCTGTTCTGCACCGTCACGGAGGTGGCCGCGGGTGACGACAACTCGTTCACGATCTTCCTTACCTGCTACCGCCCCAGCGGCGAGTTCACCGATCACAGCCTGTACGTACGCTCCGAAGCCCCGTTCTGGCTGTACCTGTCCCGGGGAGAGGAGGTGGTGCTCGACTACGCGGCCGACCACGTCTGGTGGGTGAACCGGTGGTTCGCGTTGCGCAACGCGCGGGGCGGGATCATCGTGGCGGGCGTGGATGCCCAGAGGATCGGGCCTGACGGCATGGATCCCGATGACTGGTACGAGCCGCTGGGCGTGCAGGTCGTCAGCGGCGGCTGGTGCCCGGCCGAGCCCACGATGTGCGGCCCCCTCGAAAGGCGCGGCGTGCAGGTCGAGTGGGGAATCATCACCGCCGAGTTCGTGGACAGGACATATGGAACGATGGGCTTCATGGACTCGGTGCAGGTGCACGTGGGCGAGACGCATGGCTACCTCGAGATGGAGTGCGACGACATGCCCGACGAGTGGGTGAGCGCGCTCTTCGTCGTGGCACCCGAAGGCTGACACAGCGGCACAGATCACGTCATGCTTGGCAGGAGTGGCGGCAAGGGCCTTTCCTGCTATCCTCGGGAATCATTGAGTTTGTGCGGTGG
>JAFDER010000666.1:0-1978 GCA_019310245.1 Deltaproteobacteria bacterium | reverse complement strand
CGCTGGGCGGTTGCCACTCCTCGCAGTCGCTCCTCGGTGACGCGATCATGGACACGACGACCGAGATCGTGGACGCGGTCACGGACGTGGCCGTGGATCCGGGCACGGACGCGGGTCCCCCTGACGTCGGGCCGGACGCCGGCATCGACGTGGTCCCCGCCTGCCCCGAGCCGGACCCCTCGCCCGACGGCCCGAACCCCTACTTCGAGATCGACGGCACCTACTGGCCCGTGGACGAGGGCGAGATCCTGGTCTACGGCATCATCGAGAGCGTGGCCGTGGGCGACGACAACTCCTTCACCGTCTTTCTCACGTCGGATGCCGGGGAGAGGCACTCGATCTACGTGCGCTCGAACGCACCGTTCTGGCTGTACGCCATCGAAGGCGAGCCGGTCGAGCTCTGGTACACGTGGGGAGGCGGATACTGGTACAACGACAGGTGGTTCGCGCTCAGGTACGCTTGGGGCGGACTCATCATGGCGGGCGGTGAGGGACGGACGCTCCCGATATCGGGATCGGACCCCATGCTCTATCCAGTGGAGCTCACCGTTCTCGAGGGGATGTGCGGTCCGGAGACCGACTTCTGCGGGACCCTCGAGAGAAGAGGCCTGAGGGTCGGCCTCTACGGCGAGACGAGGGATTTCTATCCCCGCTCGTACGGATCGGTTGGCTCCATGGAGAGCGCGCAGGTGCACGTGGGCCACTCGTACCGCTACCTGGACATGGAGTGCGACGACATGCCGGACCAGCTGGTCAGCGGCCTCATCTTCATGGTCCCCGAGGGCTGACACGTGGAGCGTCGATGGGGATGAGAACGATGCAGAGGACGGCGCTCGCGCTCGCCGTCATCGTCTTCACGCCTGCGTGCTACTCGACCTCATCGCTTCTCGGCGACACGAGCGCGGACTCCACGACCGACTTCACGGACGCGACCACGGACATGGCCGTGGATCCCGGCACAGACGAGGCTGTGGATCCCGAAACGGACATGGGTCCCGACGCGGGTCCGGACGTCGGAACCGAGGTGGTGCCCGGGTGCCACGAGCCGAACCCACCGCCCGACGGGCCGAACCCTTTCTTCGAGATCGATGGCGAGAGCTCGACGGGCCACGATAACATCGAGATGCAATGCATCATCGAGAGCGTTGTAGAGGGCGACGACAACTCCTACATCGTCCACCTCACCGGTGTGTACTACGGGGAGGCACACACAATCTACGTGCGATCCGACGTGCCGCTCATGTTGCATGCAATCCCGGGAGAGCAGGTTGACCTCTGGGCGAAATGGAACGACGTGTGGTGGAATCCGCATCGGTGGTTCGTGCTCAGGTACACGGATGGCCCACTCATCATGGCCGGGGGAGTGGGACGCGAGCTGCTGCCGGATCACGACGACCCGCCTCTCGACCCCATGGAGATCGAGGTGTTCGAGGAGGAGTGTGACTTCGAACACGACGAGTGTGGCACGTTCGCAAGGTGGGCCATCCGCGTCAAACTCCACGGCGAGACGCGAGACTTCCTCGACAGGACTTTCGGGTCCGTGGGCTCCACGGAAAGCGCCCAGGTGCTCGTGGGCGAATCGTACCGGTACCACTACGACATGGAGTGCGACGACATGCCGGATCGCCGTATAGATTGGCTTGTCTTCATGGTCCCCGAGGGCTGACACAGCGGCACAGATCACGTCATGCGTGGCAGGAGTGGCGGATCGGGCCTTTCCTGCTATTGTGCGGAATCATTGGGTTTGTGAGGTGGCACGGTGATTGCTCATGTGGGGGGCGTGCTGTGAAGGAGGACACACGATGATCAAGCTCATGCACATCCTGACCGCTCTATCGCTGGCTGGCTGCTACTCCACGACCACGATCGGCGGCGACGCGCTCACGGACGCATCGCCCGACACGACGGTGGACGGGATCACGGATACCGGCACTGACTCCACGATCGACGTGGGTCCCGACATCCCGGCCGACATCAT
>JAFDER010000192.1 GCA_019310245.1 Deltaproteobacteria bacterium | reverse complement strand
TGCTCGTGAGCGGCATGAAGCAGGCCGCCATCTTCTACAGTTCGGACCACGATGCCGGCGTGGCTCTCATGGAGTCCGTGGTGGAGCGCTTTGCCGCGGACGCCATCGCGATCGCCGACCCCGCCATCGATGAGGAGGTCCTCTTCGCCACCGCCATGCTCGAGCTCATGCGCGCCGGCGCGCCCCAGGGCAACTTCTACCCGTAGCAGACCGTTCAGGCCGAGTCGCACCAGCCGAAGTCGCACCACTCATCGAACCAGCACTCGTTGTAGCACGCACCGCAGTGCTCGTCGTCGCTGTTCGTGTTCCTGCATCCGTCCGGCGTGCAGCACTTCATCCAGGACGAGCTCGAGCAGGCGCTGCGGCCGTCGCACGAGCAGGCCCCTGCCAGGCACTCGTTGGCCTTGTCAGTGTTACACACGCTCGAGCAGCTGCCGCAGTTCATGATATCCGTGTCCGTGTCCACGCAGATCGACGAGCAGCAGGTCTCGCCCGGCCCGCAGTACACATCCCCGCAGGGCTCCTCGGCGTCCACATCGGCCGCGTCCGTGACGTCCCACGCGTCCTCGGTCACCGTGTCCGCCGGGGCGTCCGCGTCCGGTTCGAGGCCAGGGTCAACGGGCACGTCGAAGGGAGCGTCGATCTCGACCGCCACGTCCGCTTCTCCGGCAACATCGGCCGACGTGTCCGGATACGGATAGGGGTCTTCCTGGATCTGGGCGCACCCGAGCGCCAGCCAGGGGGCCAGGGAGAGTGAGGACCTTCTGCATGACGACCACCTGTCAGATCAGTATATCGAGCCGTAGGTGCGGGTGCAAACAGAGAGCCCGGGCTAGCCTCGATACGAGCGCACAGCAAGATACGCCGCTCGGGCAGGCGCTATCCGTTCACTTCAGTACTGCTCCCTCTCCTCGTACTCCCCTGCTCCGGCCTCTCCAGCGGTTCCCCTTCCCAGCTGCCAACGGTGTTTTCAAAGTAGCCCTCGGGCCAGTCCTCTCCCAGCTCCCTACTCACGATCTCGGCCACGTATCGGGACACGCTCAGACCCCGGGAAGCGGCCCTTTGCTTGAATCGCTCAGCGACATCGTCCGGAATAACACTACTACCTTCATCATGACTCCCATCATATCACACCCCAGAGACATCACCGAGACGAGCTCGGGCGATGACTGCCCGTGGCCCTTCGACAGGCTCAGGGCCCCGGAATGCGCAACGAACCGATGAGGCTTTTCGATGAGGGCAGCGGGGATCAGAACATGAGGCTGGCGCGGAGCTCCCTGGTCGTCTTGACGAGACGGCCCACGAGGATCTGGCTGAGCTCGTAGAGGACCAGGTACCCGAGCCTGGGATCCTCCTCGCAGAGCCTGTCGAACGTCTCGCGAGAGAGCGTGAACAGGACCGTGTCCTTGACCGCGCGCGCCGAGGCGGATCGCTCGTGGTCCGAGACGAGCGCGAACTCGCCGAAGAGGCGGCCCTGCGCCACCGTGTGCACGGGCGCCTGCTCGGTGGGCCTGTCCATCTCCATTGTGATCTGGACCCGGCCCTCCACGACCACGTAGGCCTCGTGGCCGCTGTCGCCCTCCTTGAAGACCAGGTCCCCGTCCCCGATCTTCTTCTGCTCCCCGCTCGACACGATCTTCTTGAGCTGATCGTCGGTGAGCTTCGCAAAGATGCTGGCCTTCTTGAGTAGGTCGATATCGCTCATCTCACATCTCCCTCGTGATCTCCTCGGCCACGCTGTCGAGCTTGCCTCCCACCGAGGCCAGTCCGGCCAGGATCGTGAGGTGGTCCGCGCTCGACTTCAGCGTCTCCTCCCCGCCAGCCTGCAGCCTCTCGAGGTGAGAGTCGCGCAGCTTGCGCTCCAGCTGCTTCTCCTTGAACGAGAGCTGGAGCACGCGCTCGGCCAGGGAGCGATCCTGCGTGCGGATGGCCTTCAGGACGTTGTCGAACTTGCTCACCATCTTCCCGTGGAACCTCTCGATCTCATCGGCCCCCTCGTCCGAGAGCTTCGCGCCCGCCTCGGCGAGCTTGTCGGCGGCGTCCAGCACCTCCTTGCGCAGCAGGTCGCCGGCTCCCTTGATGTCGGCCGTGATGTAGATGAGCGCCCGCTCCTGGGCCGCGGCCCCCTTCTCCAGCCCCCTCTGCGCCACGCGGGCGAGGAAGGGCCGGATGGCCTTCTCCAGGATGTCGAGCTTCTCGTCCTGCTCGGCGATCTCCCGGATCTTCTTCCTGTCCGCGGAGATGATGGCCGGGAGCGAGGCATTGAGGCTCCCGCCGAAGATCTCGGCCATCCGCTCCACCTCCTTCTGGGCCTGCTCGAGCGCCATCACGGGCACGCCCAGGGACTGCTCGTTGATGAACCTGGGCCCGAACGGCTTCTCCTTCTTGGACTCCGGGACGAGCTTCCTCGTGACCCACGCCAGCGGCCCGATGAGAGGCAGGCCGATGATCGCCGCCGCGACGGAGTAGATCATGAAGCCGTTGGCGATCTGCCGCACGACGGAGTCCGTCCCCATCAGCGACGTCACCCAGACCGTGAAATCGGTGAACAGGTCCGTGAAGGCGAGCAGTGGCCAGAACAGCACGGCCGTGAACACGCTGAAGATCAGGTGGACCACGGCCACCCTGAGGCCGTCGCGGCTCGCGCCGAAGCTGGCCAGGAGGGCCGTGGCGCAGGTGCCGATCGAGCCGCCGATGGCCAGCGGGATGGCCGCCTCGAGAGGCATCAGGCCCTGGGAGGCCAGGGCCATGGACATGGCCACCACGGCCGCCACGCTCTGGATGACGCCCGTGAACGCCGCGGCCACGATGATGGCCAGGCCGGGGCTATCGCTGAACTGCAGGAGGATGCCCGCGAACTCGGGGATGCCCCTGAGCGGCCTCATCGCGCCGGACATGACGGAGAGGCCGAAGAAGATCAGGCCGAATCCAAGGATGATGGCTCCGATGCACTTGACCTTTTCCTTCTTGCCCGCGGCCATGATGACGATCGCGCCCGCGCCCACGATGGCCAGCGCGTACTGGGAGATGTTGAACGCGATCAGCTGGATCGTGATCGTGACGCCCACCTTGGTGCCCATCATCACGCTGATGGACTGCGAGAAGGTCATCATCGTGGCGCTCACGAAGCCCACCAGCATGACCGCCGCCGCGCTGCTCGACTGCAGAACGGCCGAGGCGACGGTGCCCACGCCCACGCCCATGACGCGATTGCGCGTGAGCTTCTTCATGATCTTGCGCATCTGGTTGCCGGCCACCTTCTGCAGGTTGTCGCCGGCAATGCCCATGCCGTAGAGGAACAACCCCAGGCCTCCGAGCAGCCCGATCACGAGAAGAACGACCCAGCTCGGGGTCATGGCCTTGATCCTCGTGACCACCGGCTCGGCCTGCTGGACGGACCCCTGCAGGTAGGCCGTGACCAGGTAGTCGCCCTCGGCGCTTCCGAGTGTGATCTGGACGCTGGCCATGCCCTCCTCGTCGGTCTCCACCACGGCGGAGCTGATCTCCGTCCCCTCGGCCTTCGAGGGTGTGGCGGTGAGCCGGAAGTCCACCTTCTGCCCGGCCGCGGGCTTGCCGTCCCTGAGCACCTTCACCTGGATGGGGGACTTCACCTCCCGCCCGGTGATGCCCACGATCTGTGACATGCCCTCGGCGTAGGTCTGCTGCTCGAGGGTCCACGCAGCCGCGGGATCGTTCGGATCTCCAGCACCTGGTGCATTGTCGGGGGCCTGCTGGTTCTCGTTGTTCGGATCCTCGGCTGCGGGAGGCGGCTCCGACACTGCGCCTGGTGCGTTGTCGGGAGGCGACTGGTTCTCGTTGTTCGGATCCGCCTCTTCCTGCGCGGACGCCAGGGCTTTCAGGCCCCCACCCGCGACGAAGAGCAGACAGAACACGACCGCGGCGAGAGGCCCGACGCGCACAACCTTGCGGTGAAGCTCCGATATCCCTACTCGTGACAGGAATTTCATGAGGAGAGAACCTACCAGAAAATCGCATTTTAGCGGACAGGAAATCTCGGAGCACCGGGATTGATCGGCCGGCTTCCCGGGAGTACTCTCGGCACTCTCGCGGGGAGCACCGGCCATCGGCAAGCACGTCATACTCGCCCAGCCCACGGGCCACAACTGGATCCCGGGCGAGAAGGACATGACGCGGGCGGTGAACATCATGCCGCCCGCCGGCCTGATCTCGATCGCGGCGTGGCTCGAGCAAGCGGGCGTGCGGACGACGATCCTCGACGGGTACGCCCACCCGGCCCCGCTCGATGACTGGGTGGACAGGATCCGGAGCCTGGAGCCCGATTTTCTCGGCATCTCGGCCACAACGTCCAGTTTTCTCGAGGGGGTCAACCTGGCCGGAGCCGTCAAGAGGGCGAGCCCTCGCACGCGGATCGTCTACGGTGGCGTGCACGTCTCCGCCCTGTGGCAGAGGTGCCTCGAGGAGCACCCGGAGATCGACATCGCGGTGGTGGGCGAGGGAGAGGAGGCCATCGAGGCCATCGTCGAGCGCGACGGACGCGATCTGGACGACGTTCCCGGCATCGCCTACCGCAAGGGGACCGAGATCGCGTTCACGGGCCTGCGCAAGCCCTCCCTGCCGCTCGACTCCCTGCCCTTCCCTGCCTACGACAAGCTCGAGGGCTTCCCGCACGCCTATCCCCTGCCCATCTTCAACTTCCCGAGCTGGCCGAGCACGAGCGTGGTGTCCAGCCGCGGCTGCCCCTACTCGTGCACGTACTGCGACCGGAGCGTGTTCCGCAAGTCCTTCCGCTACAACTCGCCCCGGTACATGCTCGAGCACCTCAAGTATCTCAGGTGGCGCTACGGCATCCGTCACGTGACGTTCTACGACGACATCTTCACCGCGAACCGCAAGCGCGTCGAGAGCTTCTGCGACCTGATGACCGACGAGAACCCCGGGGTGACGTTCACGTGCGCGGTCCGAGCGAACCAGATCACGGAGGACCTCGTGCGCAGGCTCCGCGCCGCAGGCTGCTGGCAGGTGAGCTTCGGCGTGGAGAGCGGCGACGAGGAGGTGCTCAAGAACCACCGCAGATCCTCGAACCTGGACGACGTGCGCTCCAAGGTGGAGCTCATCAAGAAGCACGGCATGCGGGCCAAGGGGCTGTTCATCGTCGGCCTGCCGGGGGAGAGCGAGGCCTCGGTGATGCGCACGATCGACTACGCGTGCGACGTGCCGTTCGACGAGGTGAACGCCTCGAAGTTCACCCCGTTCCCCGGAGCGCCGCTCTACGACTCCGTCCGCGACCACGGCACGTTCCACGAGGACTGGCCCAGGATGAACCTGCTCAACTTCGTGTTCATCCCCGAAGCACTGACCGAGGAGAGGCTCGAGGAGCTCTACCGCCTCTTCATCAAGCGCTTCTACCAGCGGCCCCGCACGGCGTGGAACTACACGAAGCTCATGCTGTCCACTCCCGCACACATCGTGACCGTGATCCGCCACGCGCGGCAGTTCCTTCCCTACCTCAACTGGGTGCGCAAGGCCACACCCTGAAAATGCAGCCGGGCCTACGCCGGTTGTCGCAAAAAGGCCCCCATGTCCGGGGCATTGCTCCCCCCCTTTAAACCCCTGCACTCCGTGAAGCTACTTTTATTTCGATGAGGAGGATCCCATGACGAAGATCAGAATCCTGCACGTCTTCGCGGTTGCCTGCTCGATGGCACTGGCCTCGTGCAGCTGCGAGGACGCCACGGCGCCCATCGTGATCGACCCGCCTGCGGATCACGACGAGGATGGCGACGGCCTGACCGACGTGGACGAGGGCCGGTACGAGCCCGGCGGGCCGGTCGACTCCGACGGCGACACCATCCCGGACTTCGAGGACGACGACAGCGACAACGACCTGATCCCCGACCAGATCGAGAGCGGCGACTCGGACGTCACCACGCCGCCGGTCGACTCCGACGGGGACGGGATCCCCGACTACCTCGATGCCGACTCCGACGGCAACGGCGTGCTCGACATCGACGAGGGCAGCACGGACACGGACGGAGACGGCGTGCGCGACTACGCCGACCAGGACAACGACGGAGACGGGATCGACGACACGGTCGAGCTCATGGGCAACCCGTCCCGTCCGGTCGACTCAGACGGGGACGGGGTCCCCGACTACATGGACTTCGACTCGGACAACGACACCATCTCCGACCGCCACGAGCAGAACGTGGACACGGACGGGGACGGGATCCCGGACCGTCTCGACCTGGACACGGACGATGACGGGATCCCGGACGAGGCCGAGGCCGGAGACTCGGACATCGCCACGCCGCCGGTCGACTCCGACGAGGACATGGTCCCCGACTACCGCGACTTCGACTCGGACAACGACGGGCTGACCGACGCGCTGGAGGACGAGATCGGCACGGACCCGACCGAGGCCGACTCGGACGGCGACGGCGTGACGGACCTCATCGAGGTGGCCGCCGGCACGGACCCGCTGGACGCGACCAAGAACCCGCGCACCGAGGGCGACTTCGTCTTCATGATGTACTACAACGAGCCCGGCACGCCCGACGACGAGGTGCGGGACCCGGATCCCACGATGGACCACCTGGTCTTCGCCACGGACCTGCAGATGGCGGACGTGTTCTTCACGCTCGACTCCTCGGGCTCCATGGGAGGCGAGATCAACAACCTGCG
>JAFDER010000665.1 GCA_019310245.1 Deltaproteobacteria bacterium | reverse complement strand
CCAGCCCGAGAAGCGTGTCGCCCAGGTGGCCCTCGTAGCGGTCCAGGACGGCGAGGGCCATGTCCAGCTCCATGCGGGAGATGGACCCGATGCGCACGAGGAACTCGCCGAGGAGCTCGGAGGCCATGTTCGAGCTGACGAAGCGAGGAACCCCCTCCTCGATGTGGACCTCCTTGCGCACGCCCGCGCACTCGAAGATGACGAGGCCCGTCTCGCCGGCGCGGTACATCTCTAGAAGGACGTGACCGGCCGGGATGTCCGCGATGATGCCGCGCCTGTCGGGCAGGCCGAGGTCGTGCCTCTGCGTGGTGGGCGTGACCGAGGGCAGGTGCTTCGAGAGCTCCGGGACCGACTGGACGGACCTGTACTCCTCCCCCGCCACGCTCACGAGGTCCTCCTCCTGGATGCGACCCAGGACGATGCCCTCGATCGCCGTGGAGAGCGGCATGGTGCCGACGATCCCGCCGTCCACCTTCTTGATCTCGTAGTCGGTCACGCTCCGGATCGGCGTGACCGGGGTCGACGATTCCTCGTCCGCGTTGCCGGCGACGAGCTCAACGGGCAGGGGGGTCGTGAGCGCGCTGTAGAGGTTGTAGCCAGACGACCTTCTCGGGCGGATCGTGGCCTCGACCCCGTCGGTCGAGCGCGTGACCAGATGGATGGTCTCGGGCAGCTCCCGCGCGGCCGTCTCCAGGTCCCCGGGCGTGAGCACCTCCTCGAGCGACGAGCGGAACAGGTTGGCGTCAGGGAAGCGCTCGTCCGGGTCCGTGGCCAGCGCGGAGCCGAGGATCTCGGCCAGGTCGGGCGGCAGGGTCTCGAGCGCCTCGTCGAGCACGGGAGAGTTCCTGTCGCGCACGTTGATGAGGATGGACAGATCCGTGGGGCCGGTGAACGGCCTCTTGCCCAGGACGAGCTCCGTCAGGACCACGCCCGCCGAGTACAGGTCGGAGCGGTGGTCCACGCGATCGCCCTTCACCTGCTCGGGCGAGAGGTAGAAGACCTTGCCCTTGAACTTGCGCCCCAGCTTCTCGAGGTTCTGCTCCGAGTAGGCGATCCCGAAGTCGCCAAGCTTCACCTCGGCGTTGCGGCCGAGCATGATGTTCGAGGGCGAGACGTCGTGGTGGACGATGTTGAGCCTCTCGCCGGTCTCGCCCGCGAGGGCGTGGACGTAGGACAGAGCCTTGAGGATCTCGATCACGATGTAGATCGCCTGCGCGGGAGGCAGCTTCTCCCCCGCGCGCTTGAGCCTGCGCGTGAGCCGCCACAGGTCCATGCCCTCCACGTACTCCATGGCGAGGTAGAGCTGGCCTTCGACTTCCCCGAACTCGAGGAACTGCACCACGTTGGGATGGTGCATGAACGCGGCGAGGTTGGCCTCGTTGTGAAACAGATCCACGAAGGCATCGACCGCGGCCACGTCATCCAGGAGCCGCTTGATGATGACGGGCCGGGGATCCGCCGGCTTTGTCTCCGGGAAGGCGAGGAAGACCTCGCTCATGCTCGAGACGGCCAGCCTCTTGACCAGCTTGTAGCCTCCGAAGGCGATCGGCTCCTGCATGGACCTCAGAAGGCGCCCGGCCTGAACCCGATCTCGTGGAACGGATTGACGACGGACGTGGCGATGTTCTTGAGGTGGGCGTTGACGCGCTTGAGGTAGCGCATGATGAGAACCAGGGCCAGGAAGCGCTTCTCGATGTTCGTCTCGTCGGCCTGCGCCTCGATGAGCTCGGCGAGCAGGCCGTCGCACGTCTTCGAGATCTTGTCGTAGCGCTTGATCATCTTGCGAGCGGCCTTCTCGTCCTCCTCGGCGAGGGCCGAGCGGGTGCACTCGAACTGCTCGAGCGTGGACTTCTTGACCGACTCGAACTTCTTCTCGTAGGGCTGCCAGTTCATCTCCTCGGGGAAGAGGTCGAGCAGCTCGGCCATGTTCTTCGTGTAGTCGCCGATGCGCTCCAGGTCGATGACGATGGAGGTGAGCTCCTCGAGACGACCAGGTGCTCGTAGACCTTCTTGCGGACCTCGCGCTGGAGGTTGTTGAGCGCCTTGTCCATCCGCGTCACCTTCTGGCGCGCCCCGGCCTCTCGCTCCTCGTGCATGCCGTGGAGGACGACGTGGAACATCTCCTGTCCCGCATCGAGCATGCGCAGTGAGTCCTGCTTGGCTTCTTCAATCAGCGATTCACTGGACAGAAGCGTCTTCCAGAATGACTTCTTCATGGCACTTCTCAATCCTATCGCAGCAGTGCTATGAGGACAAGCGGAATCACCAGATAGACGAGGAGGATGAACAGTACCGGCACCTGCTTGTGATTCGCAGCGAGCCTGGAGAAGGAGTCGGCGAGCCAGAGCGGGACGCGTCTGAGCGGGTACCAGACAGCGATTCCCAGGCCGTTGAAGATGAAGTGCGCGAAGGCGATCGCGAGTCCTGCCGGATTGCCGCCGGCGAGCGCGGCGAGCAGGGCCGTCACGGTCGTGCCCACGTTCGCGCCGAGCGCGAACGGGAAGACGTGTCTCGTGGTGATGATGCCGGCCCCCGCGAGCGGGACGACCAGCGAGATCGTCACCGAGCTCGACTGCACGAGCGCGGTCAGGAGGAGTCCGAGCCCCAGCGCCCGGAGATCGCTCTTGAAGATGACGTCGTGGAAGAGTCTCTCCATCCTCTCGAGGACCATCGAGCGCATGATGGCCACGATGCAGTAGAGCGCGAGGAACAGCCCACCGAGCGCGGTGAGGAAGATGGCCGACTCGGGGATGAACACGTACTTCGGGTGCTGGATCACGAGTGTCAGGGCCAGGGAGAAGAGGCCGACGCCCAGGATCCCCACGATCATCGTGGGCTTCTCCTTGAGGCGGCGGCCCGTCAGGAACCGGATCAGCCCGAAGGCAATGAGCATGAGCGTGAAGAGAACGACGAAGGACACGGCGTCGGGGTGGCTCTCGAAGAAGCCCGTGATGAGCTTCTTCTGGGGATCGACGATGTACTTGAGAGGGCTGACCAGTGTCAGGCCGCCCATGTCCGCGAAGAGCTCGGCCATGAACA
>JAFDER010000191.1 GCA_019310245.1 Deltaproteobacteria bacterium | reverse complement strand
TGCGCCTGCGACGTACATGTTCACGAGGTCGCCCAGCCGGGCCACGTCGAGGCCGTGCCGGGCCAGTGCGTAGGGGTCCGGCTTCAGCTGCAGCTCCCGGTTGCCCTCGCGCCGGCTCACGCGCACGTCAGTCACGCCCTCGACGCGCTTGAGTGCACCACTCACCTCGCGCGCCAGACGGGCCGCATCGTCGAGGTCGTAGCCGCGGACCTTCACCTCGAGCCTCTCGCCGCCTCCCCGGATCATGCGCATGAGGAAGAAGCCCTCGCTGGGCCGCACCCGGATGCGTCCTCCCGGCACAAGCGGCAGGATGCGCTTGCGCAGCTCGAGGGCCACTTCCTCGGTCGGCCTCTCGTGAGCCTCGTCGAGAACGATGCGCATCGACCCGCTCTCCTCGCCCGCATGGCTCCACCAGCCGGGAACGCCGGAGAGGGCCGTCATGCGTTCAAGCTCCGGGACGGTCTCGACCACGATGGCCTCGACCCTCCGCATCACCTTGTCCGTCTCCTCGATGCGGGTCCCCACCGGCATGTCCACGTTCGCCCGGATCTGGCCCTCGTCCGCCTCGGGCATGAGCTCGAAGCCGAGCAGCGGCACGAGCATGACCGACCCTGCAAGGGCCGCCGCAGAGGCGAGCGTCACGAGCACGGGGTGCCGCAGGACACGGGCGATGATCCATCCATAACCTTCCTCGAGGGCCCTCACGCCCCGCTCCAGGAAGACGACGCGGCCCGCCGATCCACCGCGCCTGCCCCGCATCACCATGATCGACAGCACCGGCACGAGCGTCAGGGCGGAGACCAGGGCCACCGTGAGCCCGATGGTCACGACGAATGCCATCTCCTGGAAGAAGATCGCGGCAAAGCCGCCGAGGAACAGGACGGGGGCGAACACGCTGAGCGTGGTCAGCGTCGAGGCGATGATGGCGGGGGCCACCTCGTTGCTGCCAGCCACCGCCGCCTCGCGCCTGCCGAGGCCCTGCTCTGCCTGACGGAAGATGTTCTCGTGGATCACGATGGCGCTGTCGACGAGCATGCCGATGCCGAGTGCAAGACCCCCGAAGGAGATCATGTTGAGCGTCATGTCGAAGAAGTACATGCACCCGAACGTGGCCATGACGGAGATGGGGATGGCGATGCCGATGACCAGTGTCGAGCGCACGTTGTAGAGGAAGATGAACAGGACGAGGATCGCGAGCGAGGCGCCGTCGAGGACGGCCATCGTGACGCTCGAGATGCTGTCCTCGATGAACTCGGCCGTGTCCACCATGACCTGGACGTGGATCTTGTCCCCGAACTCGTTGTTGAGCCGCTCGAGCTCCGCGTGGACGCGCTCCGAGACCTCGACGGTGTTGGCGTCGGACTGCTTGTTGACCGAGAGGCGGATCCCGGGCATCCCGTTCATCCTGGCGATGTTGGTGACCTCCTCGTGTCCATCCACCACGTCGGCCAGATCGGAGACGATCACGGGGACCTCGTTGCCCGTTCCCGGCTCCACCCTGCTCGCCACGACCACGTTGCGGATCATGTCCAGATCCTCGAACTCGCCCATTGTCCTGACGAGCACGTTCGACGTGCTCTCCTCGACCACCCCGCCCGCCACGTTCCGGTTGGCGCGCTTCAGGGCGTCGACCACGTCGACGGGCGAGATGCCGGAGGCCTCGAGCCTCTCCGCGTCGAGGTTGACCTGGATCTCCCTGCGGTAGCCTCCGCGGATGTTCAACGAGGCGACGCCTTCGAGCCTCTCGAGCCGGTACTTGACCGTCTTCTCGACGAACTGGCGCATCTCGTAGGGCCCGAGGGTTCCTCCCACTCCCATGAACATGACGGGAAACGCCGCCACGTCGAAGCTGAAGACGGTGGGGGTGGAGGCGTCCTCGGGGAGCACGTCGCGGATTCGCTCGACGCGCGTGCGCACGTCGTCGATGGCCGTGTCCAGGCTCGTGCCCCATGTGAACCTCAGCGAGATGCGCGAGCGGCCCTCGAGCGAGACCGACTCGATCTTCTCGACGCCGGGGACCGTGGCCACCGCCTCCTCGACGGGCCGCGTGATCAGGTTCTCGATCTCCTCGGGCCCCACCCCATCGTAGGTGGTGTAGATGGAGATGGAGGGGAAGTCGATGTCGGGCAGGAGATCGAGGCGGAGCCTCATCAGGGCCACCACTCCGAGGATGATCACGCAGATGGTGATCATCACGGTCGTGACGGGATGGGAGATGGCTCGCGACGACAGGCTCAAGGTCTCACTCCATGCTCGCCAGGGTCACGGGGACGCCGGGTTCCAGGTCGAGCTGGCCCTTGACGACCACCTCGGCTCCTTCCTCGACGCCGGAGACCCACAGCCAGTCGCCGAACTCGCCCTTGATCTCCACGGCGACCTCCTCGGCCTTGCCAGAGGCGACGACGAACACCACGCTCCCCTCGTCCCTCCGCAGGAGAGCGTCGCGGGGGATCGACAGGGCGCCGTCCACCTGATCGAGCAGGAGGGAGGCCTGGCCCGTCATGCCGGGCTTGATCCCGACCCCCCCCTCGCCCGCCGGAGTCACGAGCAGGTCCACCGTGCACGTCCGCGTCGTCGGCTCGATCACCGGCGAGACGAGCTCCACGATGAAGGCGAATGTGCGCGACGGCAGGGCGTCGAGGACGAGGCTGCCGGTCATCGACTCCTGAACGAAGGGAACGTCCTTCTCGGGAACGGCGATGCGCATGAAGAGGTTCCCCGAGGCGTGCAGCTGGAACACGGGGGTGGACGGCGATGCCATCGCTCCCTCGTTCAGATAGCGGCGTGCGACGACCCCGTCGAACGGCGCCCTCACCTTCAGGTTCTTCTTCGTGACGAGCAGGTTCTTGTACGAGGCATTGGCCTGGACCTGGCTCGCCTTCGCCACCTCGCGGGCGCTCGCGGCGGCGGCCGCCGCGGACTCGAGGTTGTCCATCTCGGCAGGGGTGACGAGGCCCTTGGCCGCCAGCGGCTTGTTGCGCTCCAGATCGGCCAGCGCCTTCTCGAGGGCCACCTCGGCCTGGCTGATAGACGCAGCGGCCACGTCCACGCGCGCCTTGCCCTCGTTGACGAGCTGGTTCATCTCGAGCCGGTCGAGCTCGAGAAGCAGATCTCCCTTCTTCACCTCGGAGCCCATGTCCGCGTGCAGCTTCTTGATCCGGCCCTGCACGTCCGGCGCCACCTCCACCACCTTCTCGGCGCGCAGCTCTCCACGGTAGAAGCCGCGGCGCTCGAGGCGCCGCTCCTCGGCCTTCTCCACGGAGACGACGCGCACGCCGTGCATGCCGCCCGCCTTCTTCGCCTTCTTGCCGTCCCTGCCTCCCTCCGCTCCCCTGCACGAGAACGCGAGAACGCACAGGGCGGCAGCGCATGCGTGGCGGCTCATGAGCCCACCTCGAAGAAATCGCTGAACTGGCCCGAGGCACGCAGGTAGCCGAGCCACGCCAGCTGGAGGTTCATCTCCTGCCCGAGAAGACCGATCTCGGCATCGGCCTGGGCGTCGAGAGCATCATCCACCTCCAGGCCCGTTGCGAGGCCGGCCCTGTACCTCTCCTCGGCCATCTCGTAAGCGTCGGACGCCACCTCGAGCTGCTTCATGGCGGTCTCCCGGTTCGCGAGCCCCAGCCTGAAGAGCAGCCACGTGCTGCGCACCTGGCTCTTGACCACCTTCTCCATCTGGGTCAGCCCCAGGAGGGCCTCGGAGGACTTGGAGCTCTTCTCCATGATCTTTCCCGCCGTGTACCCGCCGTCGAAGATCGCCCATGTCATGTTGAAGAACACCATCCAGGTGGAGCCTTCCGGCGCCCGGAAGCTCTCCGGCCCCTGAGCGTAGCTCGCCGATAGAGACAGGGTGGGAAGGAGGGTGAACCAGCTCGAGACCTTCTCCGCCTTGGCGGACTTGAGGGCACATTGCTGCGCCTCGAGATCGGAGCGCTCCTCGAGAGACTCCTCGATCTCCTCGGCGAGCTCCGCCTCGGAGGGCGCTCCCTCGGGCGCTGCCGCGGCGGAGGTCTCGAGCGGCGCCAGCACGTACGTGATTCCCGGCTCCTCCCCCATGATGAGGCACAGGGCGTCCATCGACAGGATCGCGTCGACACGGGCCGACTCGACCGCCTGCTGGGCCTCGAGGACCTGGAGTTCCGCCCGCTTGAGGTCGAGGGCCAGGGCCTGCTCGGCCTGCATGCGCGCCTCGACCTCCTCGCGACGCTTGATCCTCGTCTCGAGCTCCCTCTCACGGACGGACACGGCCGCCCCTGCGAACAGTGCCGTCACGTAGGACTGGGCCGTGGCGAAGAGCACTCCCTCCTCGCCGTGGGCGTGGAGCGCTTCGGCCGCATCCACACCCTTGCCAGCCGCATGCACGGAGGGGATGAGCGCGAGGTTCACCACCTGGAGGCTCACCGTTCCGCCCCAGCCCCAGTCCTCCCCGGGCACGATGATCCTGGTCTCTCCGCCACCCATGTCCAGGCTCACCTCTTCCGTGTAGCCGATGCTGGCCGTGGCGGAGAGCCAGGGAAGCAGACCGCTGAGCACCTGGAGTCGGACGGCCCGGGCCTGCTTCACGTGCTCCTCGAGCATGGCCACATCCTCGTTCGCGGCGCCCGCCCTGGCGAGCGCCTGCTCGAACGTCAGGGGCGGCCCTGAAGCCCGCCCCTCCCCCCCGAGCACGGAGATGAGAAGCGCCGGGGCGAGACCGGCGAGGAGAAGCTGTCCCGTTCGAGCGCTCACGGTCGTCCCTCCTGCTCCTCGACCCTCAAGACGTTCGCGTGCACGCGGGACAGGCCCGCCTCGAGCACCTCCATGTCCTCCTGCGAGAAGCCCACGAACATCTCGTGGCTCATCCCCGCCCAGAACATCCTCACGCGATCCCTGATCTTCTTTCCCCTGGGCCTGAGGAAGACCTTGACACGGCGGCGGTCCCCGCGTGCCATCGCCCTCCTCACGCAGGTCTTCTTCTCGAGCTGGTCGAGGATCCTGGAGGCGGTCGAGGGCGAGATCCCGAGCTCGGCTGCCAGCTCCCCGACGGAAAGGCCGTCGCGCATCATGAGGGCCTGCAGCACCAGGAACTGCGTGGGCGTCAGGCCGAAGAGCCCGACCCGGCTCCGGGAGACGGATCGCGCCTTGAAAACGATCTCGCGGAACAGGATGCGCAACCGATCCCGGGCCTCGTCACGTCTGGCCGCCCTGCACCGTGCTCTTCTCTTCGGCTTCATGATAGTTTCCTTTAGAAAATATTGAGAACATCAATAATTGATCTTGCAAGCAATCACTGTCAAGAGGAGGAGGCACCCCGGAGGTGCTTGAAATGGCAGGGTTCTTTCGCTACGCTTTCCTCATCGTGGACGCCGAGGCGAAGAGCATCCTCATCATCGAGGACGAACCCGACATGGCAATGGGCCTGAAGGACGCGCTCCAGTTCGAGGGCTACAGGGTCGTGACCGAGTCCCAGGGCGAGGACGGGATCATCGCCTCACGGCGCCACCGGCCGCACTGCATCATCCTCGATCTCATGCTCCCCGACCTGAACGGCTACAAGGTGTGCGAGGAGATCCGCGCATTCAACCCGACGGTGCCGATCATCATGCTCACCGCCCGCAGCCAGGAGGCAGACAAGCTCAGGGGATTCGACTCGGGAGCCGACGACTACGTCACCAAGCCGTTCAGCGTCGCCGAGCTCCTGGCACGGATCTCGGCCGTATTCAGGCGCGTCGATGCGGCGGCCTCGGCGTCGGATGCACAGGTGCTGACGCTCGGCGACGTGAAGGTCGATCTCAGGTCCCAGACCGCGACCGACGGCGGGCGTGTCCAGCAGCTGGGATTCTACGAGGTGGAGATCCTGAGGTACCTCGCGGAGCGCGAGGGCAGCCCCGTGAGCAGGGACGACATCCTCGACCGCGTCTGGGGCATCGAGGCGAGCCCCACGAACCGGACCGTCGACAACTTCATCGTCAAGCTCAGGCGCAAGCTCGAGAAGAACCCGAACGATCCGCGCCACATCCTGACCGTCTACGGGCAGGGGTACAAGCTGGTGACCTGATGCTCGGCATCGAGCAGGACCGCGCACGCTTCAGGGAGATCGTGCGCGGACGGATCAGGGAGAACCTGCGCAAGTTCATCTCCAAGGGAGAGCTGATCGCCCGTCAGGGCAAGGACACGATCAGCGTGCCCATCCACAACATCGACATCCCTCGCTTCCTGCACGACCCGCGCGACCAGCAGCAGGTGGGCCAGGGGGACGGCAAGGAGGGCGATTCCGCGAGTGGCCAGGACGGAGAGCAGGGACGTGCCAAGGCCGGCGACCAGGAGGGGGAGCATGCCCTCGAGGTCGAGCTCACGATCGAGGACCTGGCAAAGCTCCTCGGGGAGGAGCTCGAGCTTCCCCGGATCGAGGACAAGGGCAAGCAGCGCGTCGCCTCGATGCGGGATCGCCTGTCGGGTGTGCGCCGCTCCGGGCCGCAGAGCCTGCGTCACTTCAAGCGGACCTACCGCGAAGCGCTCAAGAGGCAGATCGCGATGGGCACCTACGATCCCAGGAAGCCCAGCATCCTGCCCATCAAGGAGGACATGCGCTACAAGGCGTTTCGCACGGTGCCCGTCATGGAGACCTCGGCCATCATCCTCTACATGATGGACGTTTCCGGCTCGATGGGCGGAGAGCAGAAGGAGATCGTCCGCATCGAGA
>JAFDER010000664.1 GCA_019310245.1 Deltaproteobacteria bacterium | reverse complement strand
AGGGAGCGCTCGGGCTCGTCGACTCTCGTGCTCCCGGGGCTGGCCGCGGCCATGCGCGACGACGTGGCGTCCGCGGCTGGCCTCTCGGTCGAGGTGGGGCCGGTGTGCGCCGCGGAGCTGCCGCTCTTCTTCGCAGACCTCTGGGGACAGGCTCCCTATCTGTAACCCATCAATATCACTCGCCTTCCGAGGACAATCGACTGGATCGTATCGGCCATGATGATCGTGCTGGCGGCGGCGGGCGCCCAGGCGTGCAGCGGGTGCGAGGAGAAGGACGACCGCAAGGCCATCCTCGCGATCATCCACGAGGCGGCGGAGATGGCGCAGGAGCACCGGACGTCGGATCTCATGGACCTGACCACGAGCTACTTCACGGCCCACGGCAGCGACCGGCAGGAGGTGCGCGGGGTCTTGATGTACGCCTGGAACCGCTACGGCAAGTTCCGCATCATGTACCCCGAGCCGGGCATCACGGTGGCTCCGGACAGGATGACGGCGAAGGCAAAGGTGCCGTTCGTCATCCTGCGCGAAGGTGGCCCCATCCCCGACCTGGGCGGCCTGGCCGCCGATCCGCAGGGCTGGCTCGAGGAGGCCTCGAAGAGCGCGGACCCCTACCACCTGGAGCTGTGGTTCGCGAAGAGCGACGACGGCTGGAAGGTGGAGAAGGCGGTCCTGGACGGCGTGCGGCCGATGGGAAGCATCTAGGCACCACCCCGCTGCCCTGAGCTTCCCGTGGCCCTGAGCCCGTCGAAGGGCCACGCCGCGGAACCGCGAGGTCTGTTCAGGAGCGTTCGCGGGCGATGAGGGCGGCGCCCAGGGCGCCCACCGTGTCGGGCAGAGGGGGCACGGAGATCCTCGTATCCAGGATGGCCTCGAGCGCGCGGACCACGCCGCGGTTGTAGGACACGCCTCCCGACATGGAGACCGTGAGGCCGGAAAGATCCGGGGCCACGCGCTTGACGAGCGCCCGGATGCGCGTGGCGATGGCCTTGTTGAGGCCGCGGACGATGTCGGGAACCGCGGCGCCGTCCGCGATGAGCGAGACCACCTCGCTCTCGGCGAACACGGTGCACATGGACGAGAGGGTGAGCTCGCTGCGGGAGTCGAGATCGAGATCGGACATCTTCGTGATGTCCACCTGCAGGGCGCGGGCCATGGCCTCGAGGAAGCGGCCCGTGCCCGCGGCGCACTTGTCGTTCATGGCGAAGTCGGCGACCTTGCCCGAGGCGTCGAAGCGGATGGCCTTGGAGTCCTGTCCACCGATGTCGACGAGGACCTGCGTGCCGGGAAGGAGGGCCTGGATCCCCCTGCCGTGGCACGAGATCTCCGTGACGGCGGCCTTGCGGTCAGGAACGCGGTCGCGGCCGTAGCCGGTGGAGACCGTGGCCGCCACGTCGTCCGGGGAGAGCCCGGCCTTCTGCAGCGTCTCGCGCGTCGCCCTCTCGATGGCCTCGGTGTTGCGTGCTCCGGTCGGAACGACGGTGGACGCGGCGACGTTCCCCTCGCCGTCGATGAGCACCGCGTCGCACGACAGGCTCCCGATGTCGATGCCGAGGTAGTGCATGGCTAGCTCCAGGGTGAGGGGCGATTCTCGATCATCTCGAGGAACGCCTCCAGTCGGGTGCGGACCTGCCCATCGGAGAAGCTCCGGGGATCCACGCAGTCCACCTCGAGGTTGAGGACCGGGATCCCGAAGGCGCCGACCCCCTCCTGGATGAGGCCGCGGGCGCCCGTGCCCTGGCGACAGCCCCAGTGGCAGGGATTGACGGCGCCGTGGATCTTGTAGTCCCGGGCGAGCTTGCCGAGATGCCGGATGCGGCTTTCGATGGGGCCATTGAGCGGGATGGCGATCGTCCTGACCGCGATGTCGGTCCAGGGGTCGTCGGGATCGATCGGATCCCAGTTGATGGTGTTGAGCTCGTCGACCACGATGGATGCGCCAAAGCCCTGCTCGAGCAGCTCGATGACGGGATTGCGGAACTGGATGCGGTTCTGGATCCACAGCAGTCGCGCGCGCTCGTCGGGGACGCCGCTCGTGCCCGATGCGATCCTCTGCTCGAAGGTCTGCTTGAAGATCTCGGCCACGTCCACGGCGGCCTGCGTGCCGAAGAGCAGGGGCAGCGTGATGCCGAAGTCCTTCAGGTCGCGGCTCGAGGCCGGCGAGGGAACGTGCTGCGCGAGGGCGTAGACCTCTTCGAGGA
>JAFDER010000663.1 GCA_019310245.1 Deltaproteobacteria bacterium | reverse complement strand
GATCGCTTCGTGCGGGCGGGGTTCACTCCGGCGGAGTCGAACGTGGCCGTCCAGAATCTCGTCACCGATGCGCTCGCCCGACTCCTCGGTATCGCCGAGGCATAGGTCAGGCTGAGTTCGAAGGGAGGCGCACGATGCTCTCGTCCATGGATGACTTCCTGCTACACCAGGTCGCCGACACGATCCGTCACGTGGGAACCAGTGATCGCAATTTCTATGATCGCTACTACTTCAGCTTGCACGCCAGCAGTGACGAGATCTTCATGGTGATGGGGCTCGGACAGTACCCGAACCTCGCCGTGCAGGATGCCTTTGCCGTGGTGCGCCGTGGCCGCAAGCATCGTGTGCTGCGGGCCTCGCGAGTGCTGGGCGACCGCATGGATATCTCGGTGGGGCCCATGCGCGTGGAGGTGATCGAGGGGCTGAAGAAGCTGCGTTTGATCGCCGAGCCCAACGAGCACGGCATCGAAATGGACCTGCGTTGGGAGGGCGCGATTCCCGCCTTCGAGGAGCCGCGTCAATTCCTGCGCAGGTACGGCCGCACCCTCTTCGACACCATGCGCTTCGTCCAGACCGGCTACTGGACGGGGTCGCTCCGTGTCGGCGACGAGAGCTTCCAGGTCACGCCCGACCGCTGGTGGGGTGCGCGAGACCATTCCTGGGGCGTGCGCCCGGTGGGTGAGCCGGAGCCTCCGGGAATCCGCCAGGGCGAGGGTCAGCTCGACGGGATGTGGAACTACGCACCCATGCAGTTCGACGACTTCTCCATCGTCTACATCTGCCATGAGCGCAACAACGGGGAGCGCCCGCTCGAGGAGGCGGTGCGGATCTGGAACGACCCGGAGCGGGACCCCGAGCCTCTCGGGAGGCCCGAGCACGAGCATGTCTTCCGCAAGGGTACGCGCTACATCGAGCGCTCGATCGTGAGCTTTCCCCAGGCGCCGGGCGGCGGCCTGGAGGTGAAGGTCGCTCCACTGCTCGAGTGCTACGTGGGGATCGGGACCGGCTACGGCTTCGACGCCGACTGGCGCCACGGGATGTACCAGGGCGAGCTCGTGGTGCAGGGCCTGGAACTCGACGCCGTGGACGACGCGGAGAGGCTCTGGGGGCTGTGCGACAACGTGGCGCGCTTCGAGCTGGGCTCGGAGGTCGGACACGGCCTGTACGAGTACGGCTTCTTCGGACCCTTCGATCGCTACGGCCTGAAGGGCTTCAACGAGGGCGCCGTCTGAGCTCGAGCTCTATATGCTTGCCGCCAGTTCCGCCGCGCGGAGCGCCGCCACGGCGGCGTCTCTGGGTTGCACGCAATCCCCCAGCGCATGCAGCTCGGGGACGACGCCCTCGATCTCCTGTACGAGCCGATTCTCCGGCCGCATGCCGACGGCGAGGACGACGGTATCCGCCTCGAGGGCGTAGATGTTCTCTCCCAGAGTCATGACCACGGCTCGGTCGGTGATCTCCAGGACGGTCGAATGCAGGTACAGGGGGACACGCAGGTCCAGGAGCCTTCGCGCCACGGTCCGGAACGTCATCTGCTCGAGCTTGGCTCCATTCTCGCCGAGCCCGGCCTGCGTCACCAGGCACACGTCCAGACCTTGCTCCTTCAGCGTCATCGCCACTTCCATCCCGGTGAAGCGACCCCCCACCACGACCACCCTGCCGTTCACCTGCGCCGTGCCCGCCAGCACATCGTGGCTCTGCAGCACATGCGGATCGGTGGCGCCCGGGACATCGAGCCCTGCCGGAACCGCTCCGGTGGCCACGACCACGGCGTCCGGCTTCCGTTGCGCAACCATCTCCCGGGTCACCGTCACACCCGTGTTCAACTCCACTCCGTGTTGTACGAGGGCGCGGCGGAGGCAATCGGTCAGGGAGGCGTAGCGCTCCTTCCCCGGTGTGATGGAGGCGATGTTCCACTGTCCGCCCAGGTCGGGGTTTCTCTCGTAGAGGGACACCCGGTGTTTCCGCTCGGCCAGCAGCAAGGCCACTCGCATGCCGGCAAGC
>JAFDER010000662.1 GCA_019310245.1 Deltaproteobacteria bacterium | reverse complement strand
AACAGCCTGGCAGGGAAGCGAGACAGCGCCAAGGCGACAGTCGCCGTGTATGGCGGCGTGGGCGGGCAGGCCCAGCTCGGGCGTGACCTCGCGGAGGCCATGAGGCAACGGCTGGCAGACGCCGGCTTGGCCGACTCGGTGATCGTACGCGCCACGGGCAGCCACGGCTTCTGCGAGCAGGCGCCGCTGGTTCTCGTCGAGCCCGGCGGGATCCTGTATTGCCACGTGACCGCCGATGACGTAGAGGAGATCGTGGACAGTACTCTCGTGAAGGGCGAGACGGTGGAGCGTCTGCTCTATGCCGATCCGGTATCGGGAACAGCAATCGCGAAGGAAGCGGACGTCCCCTTCTACCGAGCTCAGGACCGCGTACTGCTCGAGCAGAACAAGCACGTGGATCCCGAGTCGATCGAGGACTACATCGCCATCGGCGGCTACTCCGCCCTGGTGAAGGCGCTCTCGAGCATGGAGCCGGAGTACGTTATTGAAGAGGTGAAGGCCTCGGGCCTTCGCGGACGTGGTGGCGGAGGCTTCCCGACGGGACGCAAGTGGGAGCAGTGTCGGGCTGCCGCCGGCGACGAGAAGTACGTCATCTGCAACGCCGACGAGGGTGACCCGGGTGCCTATATGGACCGCAGCATCCTCGAGGGCAATCCCCATGCGGTGCTCGAAGGCATGGTCATTGGGGCGCACGCCATCGGGTCCAAGCAGGGCTACATCTACGTGCGCACGGAGTATCCACTGGCCGTGGACTACGCTCGTCTGGCGGTCGAGCAGGCTCGCGAGTTGGGGCTTCTCGGCGACAACATCCTGGGCACGGGCTTCTGCTTCGACATCGAGATCGCGCGCGGTGCGGGAGCATTCGTCTGTGGCGAGTCGACGGCCCTGATGGCCTCGCTGGAGGGGCGCGTTGGGGAACCCAGACCGAAGGATGTCCATACGGTCGAGTCCGGGCTGTGGGACAGGCCGTCCAACCTGAACAATGTGGAGACATGGGCCAATGTGCCGCTGATCATCAGCAACGGCGCCGAGTGGTATTCGGCGAAGGGCACGGAGAGCAGTAAGGGCACGAAGATCTTCGCCCTGACCGGCCGAGTCAAGAACACGGGCCTGGTCGAGGTGCCCATGGGCACGACGCTTCAGACCATCATCTATGACATTGGTGGCGGAGCCAGCAACGGCGCCCCCGTCAAGGCTGTGCAGACGGGCGGACCGTCGGGAGGCTGCTTGCCGGTCGACAAGTTCGATCTGCCGGTGGACTTCGACGTCCTCTGGGAAGCCGGGTCGATGATGGGCTCGGGCGGCATGGTCGTCATGGACGAGCGGACGTGCATGGTCGATGTGGCCAAGTACTTCCTCGAGTTCCTCCAGGATGAGTCGTGCGGCAAGTGCCTGCCATGTCGCGTGGGTGTGGATCGCCTGCGCGAGATCGTAGTCGACATAGCCGAGGGCCGCGGGAAGCCGGAGCATATCGATATTCTGGAGGAGCTTTCGGAGACGATCGCTGCGACGTCGCTCTGCGCCCTGGGGAAGACGGCTCCGAATCCGGTTCTCTCGACTCTCCGCTACTTCCGCGCGGAGTACGATGCCCACATCAACGAGAAGCGCTGTCCGGCTGGCGTCTGCCGCTCGCTTATCACCTACGACATCGATGAAGACACGTGCACCGGGTGCGGCGAGTGTCTGGCAGCCTGCCCACACAGCGCGATCGAGGGCGAAGACGGCGAACCGCATCGGATCCTAGCCGAGCCGTGCGTTAAGTGCGGGATCTGCCATGATGAGTGCAACTTCGGGGCCATATCGGTCCACTGACGGGACGGAGAAACTGATGGCCGACAACGTCTTGATGACGATTGATGGCGCCGGGGTCGAGGCGCCCAAGGGCACTACGGTGCTCGACGCCGCCCTGGAGTATGGACTGTGCATTCCGCACCTGTGTCATGTGCGGGGGCTCTTGCCGATCGGCTCCTGCCGCCTGTGCATCGTGGAAGTCGTCGAGGGCAAG
>JAFDER010000190.1 GCA_019310245.1 Deltaproteobacteria bacterium | reverse complement strand
ACCGCCGCGGCGAGAGGCGCAGGCGTCTCGTCGCTGGACTGGACCTCGAGCTCGTAGATGACGTTGCAGTGGAGCGTGCGCAGGAAGGCGGGCGAGGCGCGGTCGAGCCGGTAGAAGACGACCCTGGCATCGATCGTGCCGTCGCTGATCCCGATCCTGATGGCATGATCGTCGCTCGGGCCCAGGGAGGTCACGGTGAAGCCTCCGTCAAGCTCCGACCCCACGCACAGGGGGGCGATGAGGTCACGGGCCGGATCCTCGTCGAGGGCCAGTGCCAATGGCGTGGCGAGCGCAAGGCCCAGGGCCGCCGTGATTGCCGGGATCCTCATGCGGGATCCACGAGTGTAGCCAGACCCGGCGCTCGATTCCAGGAGGATTGCGGCAGGCGGCCCCGAGGGGGTAGACTCACCGGCCGAAGTGGCCGGTCCCGACCTCATCCTCGTCTTCCCCCCGATGAACGTGCAGATCACGCATCCGGAGATCGGTCTGCCCCAGCTCACAGCGCACCTGAGGGCAGCGGGGCTGTCGGTCCGTCAGCACGATCTGAACATGACGTTCATGTACCGGCACCTGGCGGACCCGGAGGTGATCGCCCGGTTCCTGCAGGACATCGCCTGGACGTCGGGAAGCGAGACGCCGGGAATGTTCCCGGGCGCGCAGATCGAGTCGATGGGACGCGCGATGCTCGAATCCCGTCCGCCACGCCCGAGACCCGACGTCGGGGCGGACGTCCACGCGTACATGGACGCCAGGGCGGCCAGGCTGAACATCCTCTCGAACGTCAGGGACCTCGACCCGTGCGGCGATGTCGGGCTCCACCCGGGCGTGTGGAGGGCTCTCGTGGAGATGGTGGACGGCATCTACCTCCAGCCCCGCTCCTTCGCGGAGAAGGATCTGCTCGCGGCCGCCGAGTCCAGCCTGCCCCTGCTCGAGCAGTTCTACGAGGCGTTCCTCGCGGAGGCGTTCGCGGGTGGAGTGCCGGCGTGCATCGGGCTCTCGGTGGGCTCGAGCTTCCAGCTCCTGCCCTCGCTCGTCCTGGCCAGGATGGTGAGGCACAGGGCGGGGGACGTGAAGATCGTCGCGGGAGGTCCCTGGTTCACGGCCGCGAAGGACCTCCTGCCGGACCTCGGCTCATTCAGGCGATACATCGACGCCGTGGTCATCCACGAGGGCGAAGCGCCCATGGTCGAGATCATGAACCGACTCGGGGACGCGTCGCCCTTCACGTCGATCGACGGGGTCGCGGTGCCGGGCGGGGAGGTGGCGCCTCCAGCTTGCCCCACCCCGCTCGAGGATCTGGCACCTCCCGTGTACGACGGGATGCCCATGGACCTCTACCCGGCGCGGGGCGCGGCGGTGAGGCTCACGCGCGGCTGTCACTGGGCCCGCTGCGACTTCTGCCACCACGTCTACCCCGGCTACACCGAGGTCCACTCGTCCAGGCCCGAAGACATCTCGGACGCGTACATCCAGAGCCTCGTGGACCACATAGAGTTCATCGGCGCCGAGCACGGCGTCGAGAAGATCTTCCTCTCCGACAACGGACCTCCCGCGAACCTCCTGCACCGGTTCGCACGCGCGCTGCTCGAGCGCGGGACGCGGATCGTGTGGGAGTCCCTCGCACGCTTCGAGCCGCAGCTGACCGGCGGGGTCTGCACCGATCTCGCTCGATCCGGATGCCGGGCCCTGTTCTTCGGTCTCGAGTCCTGCTCGCTCTCGGAGATGGAGGCGTGTGCGAAGGGGATCGACCTCGGGCTCGTCGAGAGGAGCCTGGAGACGTGCAGCCGGGCGGGGATCGGGAACTTCGTGTTCGTGCTCTCGCACCCCACGCAGCCGCCGGGGTCCTACGAGCAGACCCTGCAGTGGATCGCGGACAGGTTCGATACCGTGACGCAGGTCATCGCCTTCAGGTTCTGCCTGGCGCGATTCTCACGCGCCTACACGAAGCGCAGGGAGATGGGACTGAGGCTCAAGAGGGGGGCGAGCAGGAGCCTGGACGTGTTCGCGGTCCCCTACTCCGCCGCGCAGGAGATGCCGCTCGAGAGGTTCATGGAGCTGACGGCGCGGTGCGAGCAGACGCTCCTGCCCAGGCAGAAGTCGGTGACGCCCGTGGCCCGCGGGTACTGGAGCGCGCCCGGTGGAGGGCCGCAGTGAGCCGGTCCATGAGAGTGCTCCTGGTGCGCACCTCGCTGCCCCGGGGAGGCAGGGACGACTTCGACTACCCTCCGGTGGCCCAGCCGCTCGGCATCATGCACCTCGCGGCGAGCCTGAGGCAGCGGCGGCCCGGAGACGAGGTCATGGTCCTCGACGCGGCCGTCTCCCTGGAGACTGCCGGCGATCTCGTGAAGGTCCTCGACGATTTCTCACCCCAGCTGGTGGGCCTGAGCGCCCTGGGCTACGAGGAGCCCCTCCTCGCGGAGCTGGCCTCCATCGCCAGGAGATGGAACCCGGAGATGCCCGTGGTGGTGGGCGGTCCCCTGGCCACGGGCGACCCGGCCCGCGTGCTGGCGCACGGCGACGTGGACGTCGTCGTCATCGGAGAGGGGGAGATCACGTTTCCGGAGCTCGTCACCTCGATCGCCGGGGCAGCGCCCCTCACGGACGTCAAGGGAATCGCGCTCAGGGATTCATCGGGCAAGGCAAGGCTCACGGCCAGGCGCCCGTTCATCCCGGACCTGAACGCGCTTCCGCCCGTGGACTGGGACGACGTCGAGCTGGACCGCTACGAGCACCTGAACAACATCAACGACCTGCCTCCGCACGGCCGGCTCGCGCTGATCCTCACGTCTCGAGGCTGCCCGTACCGATGCACGTACTGCCACTGCTTCCACGGAAGAAAGGTCCGGGCGTGGAATCGACAGCGTCTCGGCGACGAGATCGAGAGGCTGGTCAGACGTCACGGCGTGGGGGAGATCCACATCGGGGACGACATCTTCAACAGCAGGCCGGGGCGGATCGAGGATCTCGAGGCGGAGGTTGCCTCCCGCGGGCTCGACGTGCACATCGCGTTTCCCAACGGGCTCCGGGGCGACAGGCTCACCCGCAAGGCCGTCCGGCAGCTCGCCCGTGCCGGCTGCTACACCTTCTGCCTCGCGGTGGAGACCACGTCGAAGAGGATCCAGGCGATGATCCGCAAGAAGCTCGACGTGGCGAGGGTCCTGGCGGCCGCGGAACATGCGCAGGAGGAGGGGATCGTGCCCCAGGCCTTCATCATGCTCGGCTTTCCGACCGAGACCGCGGAGGAGATGAGGCAGACGGTTAAGACCGTGTCGGCGAGCCGGTTCGACATCCTGAGGGTGTTCCCCGTGATCCCCTACCCCGGCACCGATCTCTTCGAGGAGGCGGTGAGGCAGGGATTCGACGCGTCGAAGCTCGATCGGATGTTCATGGAGGACGCCACCCTGGTGAACGCCTCCCCGCTCTCCGACGACGCGTTCCTGGAGATCGTACGCTGGGCGCGCACGTCCTTCTACGAGGACCCCGCGCGCGTGCAGAGGCTGACTTCCTTCCACGCGTCACTGGGCATGCGGGATCATCCGCTGTTCAGGCGGGGGCACTGGAGGCAGGTGCTCGGTCGCTAGTCAGCCCGACGTTCGCTCGCCTCGCAGCAGATCCTCGTACGTGCCGCGCTCCCGCACCAGGGAGGCGTCGGAGTCGCTGACCAGGACCTCGGCGGCAAGCGGGCGGGAGTTGTAGGTGGAGGCCATGGAGAAGCCGTACGCTCCCGCGCTCATGACGGCCACGAGGTCGCCGGGCCTCAGCTCGGGGATCTCGCGCTCCTGGGCGAGGAAGTCGCCGCTCTCGCAGATGGGCCCCACCACGTCCATCCTGCGCACCGGCCTCTCCTCGTCCCTCACGGGGACGATCGCGTGGTAGGCATCGTAGAGGCTCGGCCGCAAGAGGTCGTTCATGCCGGCGTCGACGATGGCGAAGCTCTTGGTCTCCGTCTCCTTGGTGTACAGCACGCGCGTGAGCAGGATGCCGGCGTTGCCCACGAGGTTGCGTCCGGGCTCGAGGATCAGAGTGATGTCCTCGAGGTCCAGCTCCTTGCGGATGGCCTCGCCGTACTCCGCGGGAGAGGGAGGATCCTCGACGTCGTAGGTGATGCCCAGACCGCCGCCCACGTCGAGGTATCTGATCTCGAATCCCCTGCCGCGAAGGTCGAGGACGAGCTCGCGGAGCCTCCTGACCGCATCGACGAACGGGCCCAGCTCGGTGAGCTGCGAGCCGATGTGGCAGTCGATTCCCACGACGTCGATGTTCTCGTGGGACCGAGCGCGCTCGTAGCCCTCGACCGCGCTGTCGTGCCGGATGCCGAACTTGCTCATCCGCAGCCCCGTTGCCACGTACGGGTGAGTCCTCGGATCCACGTCGGGATTCACGCGCAGCGCGACGCGGGCGCGGGACTTCATCCTGCCGGCCACCTCGTTCAGCGCGTCGAGCTCCTGGAACGACTCGATGTTGAACATGAGGATCGAGGACTCGACGGCCTGCGCCATCTCCTCCGGCCTCTTGCCGACGCCCGAGTAGACGATCTTCGACGGATCCATGCCGGCGCGGAGCGCACGGAAGAGCTCGCCGCCCGAGACGATGTCGGCGCCCGCGCCCTTTCGGGCGAGGATGTCGAGGATCGCGAGACAGGGATTCGCCTTGACGGCGAAGCAGATGATGTGGGGAACGCCCGAGAAGGCCTCGTCGAAGACGCGGTAGTGCCGCTCGAGCGTGGCGAGCGAGTAGACGTAGAGCGGCGTGTCGTACCGCTCGGCCAGCTCCACGAGGGAGACGTCCTCGCAGTGCAGTACGCCCCGCCTGTGCCTGAAGCTATGCACCGCCGGTCTCCTCGAACAGGGCGCCGTGGAGCCTGCGGACCGCATCGGAAACCTGGCCGCCCGCCACGACGAAGCTCAGGTTCACCCCCGAGCCTCCGTAGGTGATCAGGTGGACGTTGATGTCCTCGAGCGCGCCGAAGAGCCGGGCGGCCACCCCCGGGGTCTCCGAGATCCTGTCGCCCACCACGCTCACGACGCCCATGCCGCCGAGCACCCGGACGTCCGCCACCTCGCCGAGCCGGGTCGTCAGATCCTCGATGCGCTCCGTCTCTCCCAGCGTGACGGACACGTTCACTTCCGATGTCGCGATGTGGTCCACGGACAGATCGAGCGCCTCGAACACGCCGAACACGCGCCTCAGGAAGCCCGAGGCGCCTAGCATGCGCGTGGAGTAGAGGTTGACGAGCATCTGGTCGCGCTTGCACGCGATGGACACGACGGCCTGTCCCGGGCCGTCCGCGCGTCCGCCGTGGAGCTTGCTCGTGATGAGCGTGCCGGGACTCTCGACGCGGTGGGAGTTGCGCACGCGCACGGGCACGCCCGCGTCCACCGCCGGCTGGATCGATGCGGGGTGCAGAACCTTGGCCCCGAGAAACGCGAGCTCGGCCGCTTCCTGGAACGAGAGACTCGCCACGGGCCGGGCCTCGGGCACCACGCGTGGATCCGCGGTGAGGATCCCATCCACGTCCTTCCAGTACTCGAGTGATTCGGCGCCCAGCGCCCTGGCCACCAGGGACGCCGTCAGATCCGATCCCCCGCGTCCCAGCGTCGTGGTCACGCCCTCGCGCGTGGCGCCCACGTAGCCGCCGATCACCGGCACGCGGCCCGCGTCGAGGATCGGCCGGACCCGCTCCCTGCACCGCTCGATGCAGGCCGTGATCTCGGGCGAGGCCGCCTCGGACGCTTCATCCGTGACGATGACCTCACGCGGATCGACTGCCCGGGCGGGGAGCCCGCGCGATCCCAGCGCGGCCGCAAGAAGCGGCGCGGCCATGAGCTCACCGAGCGAGAGCACGGCATCGCGGCTCCTCGGGCTCACCTCGCCGAGGCAGTCCATGCCCTCGATGAGACGCCCGAGCCTCTCGAGACTCGAATCGATCGCCGCGCGGGCGTCTACGCGGTGCGTCCCCGGCGCGACGACGGCGTCGATGACCTCGCGATGGTGTGCACCGATGGCCTCCGCGCGGCCCCGTGCGTCGTCCGTGGAACCGGCCTCGAGGGACTCGAGGACGGCGACGAGAACGTCCGTGGTGTCGCCGAGCGCCGAGACGACGATGAGAGGTCTGCGATCGAGGGCGCTCTCGATGATGGAAGCCACACGGTCCACCGCCGTCGCATCCGCAACGGAAGAACCCCCGAATTTCATAACGATCACAGGCTGTTCCCCCTCGGAACGCGCATTGGCTTCCAGGCGCGACAAAGTATCACGGGCCGCTGGACGGATCAACCATGCGCCGCGAGCTTGACTCGACACGGAGTGCAAAATACGCTTTCTGACGGAAACAACGTATTGAGAAAGGGGAGCACATGCAGGCTCGCATGATCCCGATCCTCGCGGTGGCGCTGGCCGTCACCGCTTGGGGGTGCAACGAGGGGAACGGAGGCGGAGACGACGACGCCGATGCGACCGACGTCCCGGACGCGGCCGGTGAGCCGGATGCGCCCGCGGACGCACCCGGCGATCTGGCGGAGGTGGAGGACGCCGAAGACGCCTCCGACGCCGACAACGACTGCCCGGACATGGTCGGGAGCTCCTGCACTGGCAACTGGGACTGCCAGGACTGCAGCTACTGCAACGGCGTGGAGGTCTGCGTGGAGTTCGTCTGCGAGGGCGGCATCGCGATCGACTGCTCGGACACGCACGAGTGCACGACG